>JAUPLM010000248.1 GCA_030836965.1 Thermodesulfobacteriota bacterium
ATTCGCTCACAATCATCCGTCAGGCGATCCTGCGCCGTCTTCAGAAGATATCTCCGTCACCCGGCAGCTTATGTTTGCGTGCAGGGTCATGGGAGTAACCGTTCATGAACATATCGTGATAGGAGATAATAAATATTTCAGTTTTGCCGATAATGGATATATGGAAAAAATCAACCGGGAATTTGACATGCAGGTCAGGGAACTCGGGATTGGAAAATGATATGACGGATAACAGAAAAAAGCATCCCTATTGTTTTGCCAAACTCGAAATTGTTTTTCCCGAAGGGGAGGACGGCTTGCGGACTACTCCGGAATCCTGTTTCCCCTGTTATTTCAAAACCGAGTGCCTGCGGGAGGCTATGAAGGGAAAGGAAGGTTTGAAAGTAAAGGATGCAATGGTTGACAGGGCATATGATTCAGGGATGATCGGCTTTTTCAGGAGATGGTCGGACAAGAAGGATTTTCACAGAAAGATACATGACAAGAAATAATTGTTTATGTTCAGGAAAGGAGGAAATCTTGAAAACCATAAAAGATGTTAACCTTTCAGGCAAACGGGTATTTATAAGAGTGGATTTTAATGTTCCTCTGGATGAAAAGCAGAATATTACCGATGATACCAGAATACGTTTTGTAGTTCCTACCTTAAAATACGCTATCGACAATAAGGCAAAACTTATCATTGCATCTCACCTCGGAAGACCGAAAGGCAAGGTCGCTCCGAAATACAGCCTCGCTCCCGTCTTAAAATGTCTCGGATATTATCTCGGCAGAGAAGTAAGAATGGCCTCCGATTGTACAGGGCCTGAAGTAAAGGCGCTTGTATCTTCCATGTCTGACGGAGATGTCCTGCTTCTTGAAAACCTCAGATTTCATCCTGAAGAAGAGAGTAATGACGATAAATTCGGAAAAGAACTGGCGCAGCTCTGCGATGTATATGTAAACGACGCATTTGCCGTATCTCACAGAGCGAATGCTTCGGTTGCCTCGATCACTGAGCATGCCCCCCTTTCGGTTGCCGGATTTTTGCTTCAGAAAGAGCTGGATTACTTCAAAAGAGCTATGGCGGATCCTCAGACGCCGCTTGTTGCCGTTGTGGGAGGCGCAAAGGTTTCGACCAAGCTGGCCGCTCTTGAAAACATGATCCAGCGTGTTGATAAGATTATTATCGGCGGCGCGATGGCCAATACTTTTTTGAGAAGCAAAGGCATTGATGTGGGAACCTCCAAAATTGAAGAGGACCTCGTGGAAACAGCCGGAGCAATAATGAAGAAAGCTTCCGAAAAAGGAATCAGAATATATCTTCCGGTTGACGCTGTTGCCGCCGGCAGCTTTTCTCCCGATGCGGTGACAAAAATTGTCCCGGTTGCCGAAATCCCGAAAGAGTGGATGGTGCTCGATATAGGTCCGGCTACATCGCTTCTCTTTTCGGAAGCGCTTTACGATGCAAAAACAATAGTCTGGAACGGTCCTCTTGGCGCATTTGAGATGGATGCCTTCAGCCGGGGAACAATGGCTATGGTAAACAGCCTGGCAAATTCGCATGCCCTTACGATAGTCGGCGGAGGAGATACGGATACCGCTGTGCACAAAGCCGGAGAGGCGGACCGGATAACCTTTATCTCAACCGGAGGAGGAGCTTTTCTTGAACTGCTCGAAGGAAAAACTCTGCCCGCTGTTGCCGCTCTTATAAAAGCACAGCAGAAAAACGGATAGAGGGATATAGTGAAGTTGAAGTAAAAAATCGTACTTCTTCCGAAATTATTAAACAAGGAGAGAAAATTGCCGTTCTGGAGCGTAAGAGAATCTCTGAGTCAGGCAAACAGGCTGAGGCGTTCCTATTATGAACTTCTAAGAGACGAACTTGACCAGTTCATGCTTCAATACGCCCTTGTCGATTCATTCAACAATTTTTTAAGCAGGAATATAAACTATCCTTTTGTTGAAAAACGGGAACTCAAACCCCGTGCCCGTGTATCCGATATAGAATATGAATCTCAAAACACCTTTCTTGTTATTTTCATTGAAGACACCATTTCAGCGGATCATAAAAAATATATCAGGTTCTTTGATGTAAACAAAACAAGCAAAACCAACATGATAAGTTCAAAGACGCTTCCTCTTTCCCATGCTTTTGACAGGACTCAGAAATTCCTTGATTCGGCAAGATTCTTCGATTTTATGCGCATACTGCTACCCGTTGACTATGCCCTTCTTATTCAGAGGGATCCTTCAAGCAGGCTGGCGGACAGGTATTCCCTGACACATTTTCATGTACGTATTGACTGGCCTGTTGCAGAAGCAGCCGAAGATCTTGCGCGCAGTTTGCGTTATATTTCAAAGGAGATTTATGAAAAAGGGGATAAGTACGCTGAAGACATACAGAAAAAATATTTCGAGTATTACGGGCTTCCTGTCATGGCCGGCGGGAGAAGAACCGCCGCGATTGTTGCCGCACAGTACCTTAAACGAATTCCGTGTATTACGACCGTATATGCCGGAAGCAGCGGATCTAGAGCGCTGATACGTATTTCGGAACGTGGTGTTTCAAAGGCGATTTTGATAAAGCTTACCGAGGATGAACTGGCGGGAACGGCTGCTTCAAATAATATTTCTGTAAACAGTCTGAAAAAGAATTATGTTGTGGCGAGGGACAGGAAGGATAACGTCTGTATTTTTCAGGTGAATTATTATCTGACCAGCCAGGCAAGGCCGCCTGATGACGGAAAACTGAGAGAATTAAAATCGGATCTTTACTGGCAGTCTGTTGACGGCCAGTATATTCTGCCGAAGCCGGGAGTCTGGAAATATCCTCCTCTTCCGCACAATATCATCTATACATGACGGCTTCGTAAAAAGTCATTCTGTCCGCCAAAGATCTATGGCAGATTG
>JAUPLM010000249.1 GCA_030836965.1 Thermodesulfobacteriota bacterium
CCTCTCGCCCCATGAAAAGCAGACATCTCATATCAAGGGAATAAGAAATTCCATGCCATTCATCAGCCTGGCCATCTACGTGGCGCAACCAGTCGGTAGATGAATATTATAAGCGAATATTATAAGCCTATTATATTAGGATCATGATTGATTCCTTCCCTCGCCAGTATCGTCCTCCATCTCTATCGCCCTCCATCTCTCTTTGCATCCGATAGACTTTCCCCGCATATTTTTTCCAAATTGGTGTATTTCCAGATTTTTATCAAGTATAAACCACAGGTCACAGAGAGCACAGAGGTTAAATTGTCTGTCTTCCTCCGTGTTCTCCATGTCCTTCGTGGCAGAATAAAGTAGTTTATCTGATTTTAGATTCTTCTACGGGAACTTTGCTTGAATCGACCGAGATTTTCAGTTCCACACGGCGGTTAGCCGATTTCCCTGCTGGTGTGTCATTCGATGCAACCGGCCTTGATTCGCCATACCCCACAGAACTAAGGCTTGCAATATTAATGTGCTTGCCTCTGAGAAAATTTTCTACGGATTTAGCCCTTTTTTCCGAAAGCCTTTGGTTATACTCTTCGGAACCATCGCTATCAGTATGCCCTTCGATAACCAGGATATTTTCCGGATATTTGGCAAAAACTGCTGCGAGGTCATCAAGTTTTTTGGCTTCGTCTGAATTGATCACATCACTGTTTACATTAAAAAGTATTTGTAAAGAAGCATTAATTGTCTGCTCCTTTTCATTGACCTGAACGCTTTGCATTCCGGGAACTTGTTTCAATTCCTCCTGTTGTTTATCCAGACGCCTGCCGATAAGGGCACCGAGAGCACCGCCGGCGACTCCTCCTATGGCAGCGCCTCCGGCAGTATGTCCCGATTGATGTCCAATTATGCCACCGATAGCTGCACCTGTTGCCGCGCCGATTCCAGCTCCTTTAGTCAAATTGTTTGCCCCGCAACCGCTCAAATACAAAGAACCTGCAACAAAAGTCAAAATCAAAATAGAAGTCACGACCTTTTTCATAATTCAACCTCCCGGTATGAAAATTTAAGGGTTTTGTACATTACACCCCGATGCGCGATCGAGGATGTCTCATCATTGTTTTATAGCTGTGCCTTGTTTTATAACTGCGCCATAGAGTGTATACAAAAGCGTATACAAAAATGGTGGATTGGGACTCCCGACTGGAAATGATACAACGATTGATTATTTCATCGGAACAGACAGACGGTTTCTTCACCTGTAGCCGCAGAACTGCACAAAATCAAAATTTACCCGCCTCCCAGATCGCCACTTTTTTGCACAGGAGAGCTAACGAGAGATATCCGCCTTAAGCTCCCTATATTTTGATAAATCTTGATTTAAAAATAAGAGTCAGATATAATACTATGATTGGAAATTCGGAGGCTGCCAGATGAAATTCTGAAATCATCAGGGCTCCAGGATTTCCAGCCATGCCCTTCATCACAGCCACGGTGAATAATGGACAGTTCAAATACCTTCTTGGACGTTTATTTTGGCATAAAGATCGGAATAAAATCAATACCTAAATTGCAGAATTAAGCCCATGTTTTTTACCAGGCATTCCGAGAAGGTTTTTGAAAGGATTTCCCTAAAGAACGGACTCATTTTTGGAATGAGGAGATGAGATTACAGGAAGGGCGTTTGAGACTTGATAATGATGAAATTTCCTTTATTTGCTTGACACTTCTGGTACTATTTGTTATTCATATTTACGTTGGCGTGAATGCACCTCTTGTATTTGATAACTCCAAAGGGAAAATCGTCGAAATCAAAAAAGGAATGAATATCAGCGAAATCTCCTTGCTTCTCAAGAAGGAGAAAGTCATTCCTGAAGCATGGGTATTCAGGCTGCTGACCAGGTTAAAGCCCGGGACGGTTATCAAGGCCGGAGAATATCAACTGGATACGACGGCCAGGATGAATATCCGGCAGCTCCTCGATATCCTTCAACAGGGTAAAACCCTTTGTCGCAAAGTGACTATTCCTGAGGGGTGCACTATCCGGCAGATCGCCGGAATATTCGCTGAATCCGGTATGGCTGACGGGAAAAAATTTGTCGAGGTCGCCAACGATCCGAATCTGGCCAGGCGACTCGGTATATATGCTGAGAGTCTGGAAGGGTACCTCTTTCCCGATACCTATTGTTTCAGCAAAGGGCTGTCTGAAAAATCGATTATCGAGACTATGGTCGCGCGATTTCGTAAAATTATTCTCCCCGAATGGGAGGAGCGATCCAGGGAGATGGGGTTTGATCTTCATCAGGTCATTACCCTGGCATCTTTAATTGAAAAGGAGACCTCCGTGAAGGAGGAAAAGCCTCTTATTTCAGCGGCTTATCACAATCGACTGCGGGATGGCATGCGCTTGCAATGTGATCCGACGGTGATCTATTCCATGGAAAGCTTTGGAGGAAATCTGACAAGAGAGCACCTTTTGATTGATTCTCCTTATAATACCTATCGCAGATACGGCCTGCCGCCGGGTCCTATTACCAATCCGGGCAGGGACTCGATCAGAGCGGCCTTATATCCTGTCAAGGCAGGCTATCGCTATTTTGTTTCAAAAAATAACGGAACACATAAATTTTCTTATACTTTAAAAGAACACAATAAAGCTGTAGAAAAATATCAAAAGCGGAGGTAGTTTCATGAAGTTACGCATAGGGATTCCTAAAGGCAGTTTACAGGAATCTACAATTGCTCTTTTTCGGAAGGCGGGATATCATATTTCGGTAAGCCAAAGATCATACTATCCCGTCATAAACGATTATCAGATGGAGGCTATGCTTATCCGGGCACAGGAGATGGCCGTTTACGTCGAGAATGGTGTCCTGGATGTCGGGTTAACCGGTAAGGATTGGATTCTTGAGCAGAACGCCGACGTGCATGAGGTTTGCGAATTGGTCTACGGCAAGGAAGGTCTGGCTCCGGTCAAATGGGTATTGGCTGTTCCGAATAATTCCGAGGTCCAGAATATCAAGGACCTGGAAGGAAAAAGAATTTCCACGGAACTGGTCAATTTTACCAAAAGTTACTTCCGAAAGGCAGGAGTCAATGCCGAGGTTTTGTTTTCCTGGGGAGCTACGGAAATTAAAGCGCCGACTCTGGCCGATGCCATAGTCGAATTGACAGAAACCGGCAGCACTCTGCGGGCCAATAATCTCCGCATTGTCGAAACCCTGATGGAGTCAACCACGCGACTGATTGCCAATAAAAGTGCCTGGAATAACAGTTGGAAAAGAGAAAAAATTGAAAACCTGGCCTGCCTGTTGAAAGGATCGCTTCTGGCCGAAGAAAAAGTCGGTCTCAAGATGAATATCGCTCAAGAGGATCTGGATCATATTACTGCCCTGCTGCCAGCCATGCATACTCCTACCATTTCGACCCTCGTGGATAAAGATTGGTTAGCCCTGGAAGTGGTTATCGACGAAAAGGTCGTGCGCGACATCATCCCTGAATTGAAGAAAGCCGGAGCTACGGGTATTGTTGAATACCCCTTATCAAAAGTAAT
>JAUPLM010000250.1 GCA_030836965.1 Thermodesulfobacteriota bacterium
AGACCCGCCTCTTAGCCGAATCGATATCAATACCGGTAGTTGCATCAGGCGGTGTTTCAACAATAGATGATATAAAAAAAATACTTTCCCTCGAAAGCAGCGGAGTAGTCGGAGTTATCACAGGAAAAGCCATTTACAGCGGAACGCTCGACTTTAAGGAAGCTGTCCGGATTACCGGAAAAAAATCAGATACCTCATTCCAATAATTCATAATCAAAATTTTCTCAAAATATATTGACATACACTGTTGTGGTGGTTAAATTAAAAATTTAATTACGGAAACGGGTTAAAGGCTTATCAAAGAGTTACTGTAATACAGATTTATAAGCATAAACTTTCTCGGGTAGACAGGATATTGTTGATAACCATCCCTATTATTAAGGACCTTCCGTTGTCAGGTGTTATTTCTGTCCAATAAATTGGAGGGTGCTCTTCTTGGCGTTTTTTATTCCTGAAGAAAAAATTACAGAAATCAAAAATGCGGCTGACATCGTGGATATTATTTCCGGGTTTGTTCTGTTAAAAAAATCCGGGAGGAATCATCTGGGGTTATGTCCGTTTCATGCGGAAAAAACACCCTCTTTTACAGTCAGCAATGAAAAGCAGATATTTTATTGTTTCGGATGTGGCGCCGGAGGAAACGTCTTTGCGTTCCTTATGAAGAAAGAGGGGCTGACATTTCCGGAGGCGATTAAATATATTGCCGGAAAATACGGAATCGATGTTCCTGCGGAATCAATGACGCCGGAACAAAAAAAAAGAGTAAGCGAAAAAGAAAGCCTGCTTTCCGTCAATAAACAGGCGATGGATTTTTTCTGCAAAGCCCTTTTTGAAGGTGATTCAGGCAAAAAGGCGTTCGAATATCTTAAAAAAAGGTCAATATCTGAACAAACCATCCGGGATTATCGTATAGGGTATGCTCCGGAGAGCTGGAATTCTCTGTACAATTATCTGATTAAAAAGAGGATACCGCTCGGACAGATCGAGAAAGCCGGATTAATTATTCAGAGGAGTAATTCATCGGGTTTTTACGACCGGTTCAGGGACAGGATAATTTTTCCGATATTTGATCCCAACTCACAGGTTATCGGTTTCGGGGGACGGGTCATGGACGATTCGCTTCCGAAATATCTTAATTCGCCTGAAACGGCTCTATTCAGCAAGAGCCGTTCCCTGTACGGGCTTAATGCCGCAAGGAGTGAATGCCGGATTACTGAAACCGTCTATATCGTTGAAGGTTACTTTGATCTTCTTTCTCTCCATCAGCACGGTATCAGAAACAGTGTAGCAACACTGGGTACCGCCATTACTCCTGAACATGTGCAGATGTTGAGGGGGATTATCGGAAAAGACGGCAAATTCATACTTGTTTATGATTCGGATGATGCAGGCATAAAGGCGGCATACAGGAGCATAGAGATATTCGACAGGGGATACGCAGACGCAAAGATACTGGTGCTTCCTTCAGGATACGATCCTGATTCATACCTTGTAAAATATGGTGTGGAATCTTTCAGGAAAGCTGTGTCAGGGTCACTTGGCGCAGTTTCTTTTTTAATTAACTGCGCGATAAAAAAACACGGTTTGTCCATCGAAGGAAAGATCAGGGTTATCTCGGAGCTGAAAACCGCTCTTGTTTCGATAACGGACCAGGTCGCGAGATCTCTATATATAAGAGAACTTGCTGAAAAAATTGATATTGATGAATACGCAATTAATGAAAGAATTAAGGAAGCGGAAAACGGCAGGAAAAACGGTATAACCCTGTATGGCGCAGGCGGCATTATGGCGGACAGGGAAGCGGAAGCCTCCGCACGCAGAAATGCTTCCTCATCCGGTATGGGAAAAGGTAGCAGGCTTGAGCGGCAGATAATAGCTATGATGCTTCAATTTCCTGAAATACTTCCGGAAATAATCAAACGTGATGTTTTGAGTAATTTTGCCGATGAAGATTTGAGATCAATAGGGAAAGCAATTATAGAAAAACGATCTTTGCGGGGGATTAAAACACCGGGTGTGATGCAGGCCTTTGATGATGAAGAACAAAACCGCATAGCGGCTTTTCTTGCCATTAACGATGATGCATGGACAAGGGAAGGTTGCATTAGGCTGATGGCACAATTTGAATACAGCCGGAAACGGCAGAAAGATACGAGCACGAAAAAAATTAAGGCGGCTGAAGAAATAAAGGATGAAAAGCTGCTGTTGGAATTATTGAAAGAAAAGCAGATTCAGGCATTGAAAAAAAAGAAAAATAACCTGAAAGCTTCGGGAGGCGAGAAACTATATGATAAGGAAATCCGCTGAAAAACGGGAAAACAAAAAGAAAATAAGTAAAAAGACCGGAACAAAGGCTCCTGTCTCAAAAACGGAAAGCTCCAAACCTTTAAAAAAGAAAGAAGGCTTCAATAAACTGATATCAAAAGGAAAAAATCAGGGATATATAACCTATGACGAGCTCAGTGAAGGCATGTCGGAGAATGTCATCTCTCTGGACAGAATAGATGAAACGCTTATGCTGTTTGACGAGCATGACATCGAAATCGTTGAAGAAGGTAAACATAAAGCTGAAGGCGGAAAAAGCATAAAGGATAAAAAGGTAAAGCGCGGTGAAGCGGCAGCGGCGAACTTCGGAACAGTGACCGACCCTGTCAAGATGTACTTGCGCGAGATGGGCCTTGTTACCCTTTTGAGCAGAGAGGGAGAAGTTGAAATTGCGAAGAAAATTGAAGACGGTGAGCAGGAGGTATTAAGAGCCCTGATTGATACTGTTACCGGAGTTGAATGTATTATTGACCTGGGGATACAGATTGAAAGCGGATCTCTCCGCCCTAAACACGTACTTAAGGATTTTGATGAAGGCGACACCTATGTCGACGAGATGATCCAGGTCGACAATTTCATTAAGGCTATCCATTCCATTAAAGATATACACAAAGAAAACAAAGAATTACGCGAGACACTCTATGCCCCCAAAATTGACCGGGAGGAGCAGCGCAGGATAAAAAAACTGATATCCGTAAATAACAATAAAATATTTGAACTTCTGAAAGAATGGCGTCTTGAAAGCGGCGTTCTGGACAGGATTGAATCGGCCATGAAAGGACATATAGGCTGGTTCGAGTCTATGGAAAAAAAGATAATTAACTGCGCGGAGAAGACAGGTTCATCGTTGACGGAACTAAGGGCCAATATTAAATCGAGGAATCATTTTACAAAATGGGCCAAACCGCGCTGCAAGATCGGGAGAGACGAACTCGCTTTACTCTTTGATGAAATCAGAAAAAATCATGATCTCATAGAAGTAAGAGAACTTCAGATTAAATCAAATTGCCGCACACTGAGAAAAATAATGACCTCTGTTGCGGAAGGAAGATTGAATGCGAAAAGGGCCAAGAGCGAACTGACGAGAGCTAACCTGCGTCTGGTTGTCAGTATTGCAAAAAAATATACGAACAGAGGCCTCCAGTTTCTGGATCTGATCCAGGAAGGGAACATTGGCCTCATGAAAGCGGTCGATAAATTTGAATACCGGCGCGGTTATAAATTCAGCACATATGCAACATGGTGGATCAG
>JAUPLM010000251.1 GCA_030836965.1 Thermodesulfobacteriota bacterium
TTCACATTTTATCCTGCTCAGGAAGCCTGATTATGAATCTGGAACCGACCCCATTCGCTGATTCAAATTCTATGAAACCATGGTGTTCATCCACTATTTTTTTTGTGAGCATGAGCCCAATACCGGTCCCGAAAGAGCCCTTTGTGCTGAAGAAATTCTTAAAAACCTGCTTTTTTGTTTCATCCGGCATCCCGCCGCAGTTGTCAATGACCTGGTATTCGACTCCCCCTCCATATCTTTTTGATGTTCTGACTGTTATCTCCTTCGCACAATCTGGTGTACTTTCAGCCGCGCCGGCATCTATGGCGTTTGCAACAAGATTTAAAATACAGCGGTGTATTCCCTCCGGGTCAAAATATAAAGGCTTTAAATCGCCCGCGAGATCGGTGGTCAGATTGATGGAGTGTTCAAAAGCTTTTTGCTTCATGAGGTCGGCAACTTCGATTGCGGGTGTATTGGGATCGCATAACCGAAAGACCGCACCGGAGCTTTTACCGTAATTGAGAAGGTCGAGCGAAAGGTTTTTTATCTTGTCCACATTACCTTTAATCATTTCCCAGCCTTCCCGGAGGTATTTTTCATTATTCAGGTCCATGCCCTTCTCAAGTACGAATGCCCCGCCTTTCAGGCCGCTTGCAATATTTTTTATGGCATGGGAAAGCCCGGCGACTGTCTGACCCACCGCAGCCATTCTTTCGGCTTCGACAAGCTTTCTGCTCTTCTCTTCGACAAGATGTTCAAGGTTTTCGGTGTATTCCCTTATCTGCTGTTTCATCGAAATCCGTTCTTCAGCTCTTTTCAAAGCGATTTCAAGCACCTCATCATTAACAGGCTTGGTAACAAAGTCTGTCGCTTCGAATTTCAGGCTTTTTATGGCAAGGTCAATATCGCCATGCCCTGTAATCATAATTACTTCGGTGTCGGGGGCTTCCTCTTTAAGAGATCTTAAAAGTTCTATACCGTCCATATTCGGCATTTTAATATCGGTCAGAACTATTTGCGGTTTTATATTTCTGAATAGCGCAAGGGCGGTCTCACCGTTTTCAGCGGATATGACCTTATAGCCCATGTCGGAAAGAGATATGCCGAGAACCTTTCTGATTCCTTCTTCATCATCGACTATCAGAATTGTTTTTTCCATTATCAACACCTTGTTTTATCTTTTCACAAAAAGCCGTAAGGGCATCAAAAAATAATTTATTGAAAACTTTAAAATTTTTCTTTGTGTTCTCTGCGGTCTTTGTGTGAGACAGGCTTTTACAAAGCCGTCATCATTATTCGTCAGGTACGGGAAATTTAATAACAAAACAGGCACCTTCATCCGAAGGTACGGCCTTTATGCTTCCCTTGCAGTCCTGTATGATCCCATAGCTTATTGAGAGCCCGAGGCCCGTTCCTTTCCCTACTTTTTTGGTCGTAAAAAAGGGTTCGAAAATCTTTTCGGAAATGGATGAAGGTATTCCGGTGCCGGTGTCTTTTATGATTATGGCAACCGTATCATTTTCCAGTAGTGTTTTTATCGAAATTCTTTTTTCGCACGATTTCTGGCCTTCTTTTTCGCATCTGTCTTCTATTGCGTCGCGCGCATTGATCAAAAGATTGATGAATACCTGTTCAAGTCTGTCAGCATCAGCCATTATCCTGGGAAGATGCTCTTCCGTCTCCCATACTACTTTTATCCCTCTTACTTTTAACTGCTGACTGAAGATCTCAAACGCGCTCTCAAGAATTCTGTTTATCTGTATTTTTTCAAGAGTCATATCGGATTTTCTGCCGAACTGCCTCATGTGGTTTATTATCTTTGTCGCCCGGTCAACATGGCTGTCGATTTCTTCGGCAAGAGTAAAGAGAACATCATCGGGAATAGCCTCCTTTTTCCCGACCTTCTTCATCAGAAAACTGCTTGCCGTTTTCATAACGGTCAGAGGCTGATTAAGTTCGTGAGCTACGCCGGTTGCCATTTCCCCGAGCGTAGCCATCTTGCTTGCCTGTATGAGCTGCTGTTCGGCTTCAAGCCTTTTTGTTATGTCGCTTGTTGTAACAAGAAAGACCTTCTGCCCCGGATATTCCGAAGGGGATATCCTTATATTTACAAAAACTATATTTCCATCCTTTCGTATCTGTTTTATCTGGTTTAATACGGAGTAGACTCTCATCTTGAATCCGTATTTTTCCCTTTCATCTTCATTGAACAGGTCAAGGAAAGATTTATTTTTTATTTCATTTTTTGAGAAACCGTATACTGTTGTTACGCTTTCGTTGCAGTCGAGTATTTCAAGGCTGTCCATATCGAGTACGAAGACAGGATTTGGAATGTTGTTGAATATCGCATAATATTTCTTCTCCGATTTTTCCAGTTTTTCCTCGAGATGCTTCCTGTGGGTTATATCGAGGTTCATCTCCATCGTGGCGATAATTTCACCCTTTGAATTTTTTATCGGAGAAGTGTTTACTATCCAGTGTGTCAGGGTTCCGTCCTTGTTGTATCCGGTTTCTTCGCTGTAATGGGATCTGCCGTCTAAAAATGTTTTTTCAACCGGGCAGTTGACGCATTTTTCACTGCGTCCTTTATATACCTGATAACAGTAATCTCCTGGTTTCGGCGCGAACTTGTCTGCGAACTCCCTGTTGTACTGGATAAGTTTGTAATCCCTGTCCTGCACCGTTATGATGCAGGGCACCAGTTCAAAAAGATTCTGGTATTCATCTCTTTGCCTGTTGAGTTCGGCCTGGTTTTCACCTATCTCTTTTCCCATCTGATTTATGGCTGAAGCAAGCTGGCCCATTTCATCATCCTGGCCTATTTCAACCTTCAGGCCGTAATCACCCTTTGCTATCCGCTTTGTTCCATCAATAAGCTTTTTCACCGGCCTGTTTACGAACTTCAAGACGAAAACAAAAATTATCGCGGAGCTTAAGACGAAAACAAAAAGGGCAAGTATGGTAATTCCTTTTTCAGTACGGAGTATCTCCTTGTCCGTTCCCTCGAGTGAAACAACAACATCGAGTGCTCCGAGGATTTTTTTGTCCGGAGGGTGAACATGGCAACTGTCCGCAGAGCAGCTTGGTTCGTTTTCAATAGGGCTTATTATTCCAAGCAGCCGGTAGCCGTCATTGGAATAAAATATGCGGGTTCTTTCATCAAGGCTTATAGCGGACTGCGGCGGATCAGATCTATGGCATATATAACAGGCCTCGTCTTTTATATTCGTTTTTGTATCTATTTCAAAAACAAGATTTGAATATTTTATCTGTCCTTCCTTGTTATATAACCTGATATTCTTGATATCCGCCTGTTTTCCGATATTTCTTATTATCTGGTTAATATCGTCTCTTGAGTTGAGCATCATCGCATAATGGGTTCCGAGCTTGATGGTATTGCTCAGCCTGTCGGTTTCCTCAGAGATGTCGCTTGCTACTTTCTCTTTCAGGTATTTTATGTTGAAATATGCCCATGTTGATATGCTGATGAGGAGAATTAATCCGACCGAGAGGATTAGTTTTGAAACAAGACTCTGGCGTATCTTGTTTAAATTGGTGTTTATCATATCATCTGTCCACTATTTAAGTACTTCGCTTATTATTGATTATATTCACCTTGTGCAAAATAGCTTAAAACCGCATTCCGGTCAACAGGTTAAGCATGGTTGTCAATAACACCTCTGAATGTTTAATATTCAAACCGGAAAGACCGATACCTTCCCGGCATTGTTAAATTTTCTGCGAATGAGGAGCGCGGTCAATACGTTTATCTTGTCCGCTATTTTATTGACAAATTAGAAGGTTATGGTATTCACACTGAAACTGTTCATATGATTTTGATGCTGTTGCAGTGATTACTTTTAGACGAGGTTTTGCGGATGAAAAAAGCAAGCAAAGCTCTTCTGGTGTTACTATCTCTGATTCCTGCCGTATACGGCGCTTTGGCCGCAGACAAAACGAACAAGCCCGTAATAAAGACGGTTGACAATTATGTCGCCGTCTTTGACTTTGAAGTCACAACCGGAGACAAGGGTATTTCCCGGCCTCTTGCGGACAAAGTCATTCATGAGTTTTCCACGTCAGACAAGTATGAGGTCATAGACCGCGGCACCATGAACAAGATACTTAAAGAGCAGAAATTCCAGATGACTGGCTGCGTGGCACAGGAGTGCAAGGTAGAGGCGGGGCAGATACTTGGCGTCGGGAAGATAGTAACTGGTTCTGTTGGTATTGTGGGTAAAACA
>JAUPLM010000252.1 GCA_030836965.1 Thermodesulfobacteriota bacterium
ACGTGCAAGCTTTTTAAAGTTTATTGAGAGTCTTTTCAGACTCTTTACTTCCCGATACGAATAGTTGAGAGGTCTCCTATGAATCCGAAAACACTCAACAGCCAGAAGATGACTACAATAATCACGACGGCGTTAAGAATTTATTTTATGGTGGCCTGCATCGGTAAGTAGCTGTTAATAACCCATAAAATTACCCCAACAACAACCAGAACAATCACTAATTGAATCAACGGCATAGCATTTCTCCTTTTATGGCGTCTCTCCGATCCCCTGACCCCGCGCTGCTATTTCACGATAACTTCAAAAAGAACTCTCATGTTAGCCTTTGCTGCATTTGAGTAAACCTCTTTAGGAGCTGCTTCATACATTGCCGGGTTTGTCTCGCCATAGACGATCGAAGAAAGCCTGTCACGTGTAATAATTCCCTCGTTAACAAGGTATTCCTCGACAGCCCGCGCCCTTCTTTCGCTTAACTTCTGGTTGTAGGCATCAGTGCCGGAAGCGGAAGCATACCCTGCAATACGGATTTCGGCTTTTGGATTCTCTTTCAGACGCGTTATGCTCCTTTTAAGTATCACCTGGGCTTCCGGTGTAAGAGTTGACTTATCGAAATCGAAATGAATGTCCTCAAGTGCAAGGATAATTGCCCTTTTCTCAACCTTCGGCTCAGACGCAAGGATAATTACCTGTTCCTCAGCCTTCGGCTCAGACACAAGAATAACTTCAACGGGTTTCGCAACAGCTACCGGTTTAGCCGGGCAAAGGGCTTTTATTTTGCGGGTTGCTTCATTCGCCAAATCGATCGCTTCATTGGTACGGCATGCCCCGTACACGCTATAGGCATTGTCTACCTCGGCTTTTGCAGCATTAAATTCCGCGGGACATTCCCTGTCTTTGCCGGTCCTGCGTGCTTCATCCAGAGCCTGATCAGCTTTGACCAATGGCGCATGATAGAACAAATACCCGGACCTGCTTGCGTGCCTTTTTTCCATACCGGAACATCCGACCATTACAAGGGAAAATACCGCAATTACTACTATTAACACGCTCTTTCCTGTTCCTGTCCGCATCTTTACTCCTCCATAATGAATTATGTTGTTATTCAATTCTTATAACCTTCGCACCTCTTCTTCTTTCCTTCATATTCATACAAAGAGCTGCAAAGGTCTGCGTTCCGAAATTACTCTGAACAGCATCTCAACATCTGCGATAACCGGCAGGAGATGAATGAATCCGCCAATCTGTGTCGGCCGGTATTTAGGACCCCGGACGAGTGTCTTGGATAGAAACGCCGAATAAATTCGAATTTATAACGACCTCTTGAGATCGTCAGTCGCTTCGATAAATACTTTTTGTTCAGTACTTTAGACAGTTCAATTTTTGTGCCAGATATCTAAACCTCGGTATCATTGCGTCTATCTCTTTGATCTTTTATAACAATCAGATAAAAAGGGATTGGCAGTGCTCTCTTTTACGGTCATATAAAAAAGGTCATATTTAACCCGTGGTCATATGTGACCATCTTTTTGATCTCGCTGATGTTGCAGATGGAAAATTATTTAGAGGAAAATTTTTGACATGCAAACGGAACCCACCTAACCGACTATCCGGGAAATTTGTCAAATCGTATCGGCCAAAGGATTGTTGTCTCCAAAACAAAACAAAGCCATCATGGAACAGCTGAAGCGATCAGTAGCTCCTACGGATATTCTGGAGCGTCACACAGCCGTGGCTGAATTACAAAAGCTCTTTCTTGATACCTTAACTGATCGCCTGGCACGATGTTGATGTAAAGATCATTCTCCCCGGAATCTCTGATTCTCAGCTGGCATTATATTCCCAGAGGTATTATTATTCCGAGCTTTTGAAATCGGGAATAAAGCTATACGAGCACAATACTTCTCTGCTGCACTCTAAAACCGCGGTGATAGATAAGGTATGGTCAATAGTCGGCTCAACCAACATGGATTATCTAAGCTCATTAAACAATGACGAAGTGAACGCGGTTATCCTGAATCATGAGTTTGCCGTCGAAATGGAGAATATGTTTGTCAGCGACCTGTCGGATTCCAGGCAGATTCAACTGGATGAGTGGGGAAAAAGACCTTTGTTCCAGACGATCAGGGAGTGGTTTATGCACTTATTTTACCATTGGATGTAAGATAACCCTTATAACGATTGCTGGAATAATGCTTCTATTGAATTTCGTTCAACCGGAATTTTCAGAAGCAGGGGTTACGGACAAATCAATCTGGGCAAACAGCGGGTAATGGTCTGAAGGGTAACATTTTTTCCATTGAGGCTGAATAATCATCGCGTCCCGGACCCGGGCGGAAGAGGGGACAAAAATATAGTCAAATTTGAAACGGAAAAAATAACTGCGAAACCCGTGAAAGGTAGCGGCATGCCGGCCGGCAGGATATCGCACCCTGAAGCTGTCCATTAACGGTTCAGGGTTTATCACTTTCCTTGTTGTTTTGGTTTTTAAAGGAATTTTACCTTTTAAATATTGTATGGC
>JAUPLM010000253.1 GCA_030836965.1 Thermodesulfobacteriota bacterium
CGGACAGAATGACTTTTTACACAGCCATCAGGAGATAAAGAATGAATTATATCAATCTTAAATCAAAATATATCATATCAATCCCTGCACTTCTTCTCCTGTTTTGCAGCGTGGTGGTTTTTGCCGCGGACCGGGGCGGCTCCGCGGAAAGGATGCAGCGGAGACGCCCGATGCCCGATAGCACAGTAAGGGAGCAGGACAGTCAAAGGCCGGCGATACCCGGTTCATCCGGTGCAATGAGCACAGCAAGAGCCGACAATCTTAATGCCTCGGGAGAAAAAGCCTATGATTCAGGCAATTATGCCGAAGCGCTTTTATTTTATGAAAAAGCATTCCTGCTGTGCAAAGAGCTGAACAACCTCAAATGTATCTCTGAAAGCCGGCTCAACATGGCAAAAACATACGAGAGGCTTGGAGACGCGGATAAAGCCCTTTCCTGCTATGAGGAGTCAATTGCCGCTGCGAAAAATATAAACGACCGGAGCTTAACTGCCGCGGCACTCCTGCACCAGGGTCTCTTATATTACGCAAACACGGGAAGATTCGAAAGAGCCCTTGAAAAGTCATTCTTCAGCATAGACGAGTCCATGAAGATCTTCATGGATTTAAACGACAGAAAATCGGTTTCAATAGCCATGTTTCATCTCGGCAACGTCATGTCGGCTTTCGGGAAATACGAAGACGCGGCATTTTTGCACAAAAACGCATTGCAAATATGCATGGAATTCAAAGACAGTTACGGCGTTGTCTCAAACCTCAATTATCTCGGAAGAGCGTATATGCGGCTCGGCCGGTATGAGGACGCGCTTGTAATGCTGGAACAGGGGCTCAAAATCTCGGGCGAAAATAATCTGCCGCAGCACAGGACAATGTCACTGGTTACACTCGGGGATCTGTACACCGAAATACTGGAATACGACAAGGCTCTACCGTATTACAGGGAAGCTCTCGATTTATCCGCGAAGCTCGGCCTCGACAACGAGACCCATCTTGCCGCGAACAATATCGCCGCGCTTTACGAGGAGTTGAATAAATACGACACCGCGCTTGCCCTTTACGAAAAGGCCCTCGGTATAGCAAAAAAAATGAATCAGGCGCCGATGATCGCCTCGACGATGAACAATATCGGAAATGTTTATGCCGCTCTCGGAGATTACGATAAAGCCCTTGTCTATTATATGAACTCCCTTGAAATAGACATGCCTCTTCAGAGAGAACATAAAATTTCCATGACTTTAAGCAACTTAGGCGCAACCTATTCGAAAATGGGCATGTATGAGAAAGCTATCCATTATTTGTCGGAATCGACCAAAATCAGCGCAAGGATCAAGACCGACAACTTCAGTGCGCTGAATGACCTTGGAAATATCTATCTCAAAACCGGAGATTTGAAAACGGCCGAAGAGCTGTATTCCGGAATCGGAAGCAGGCAGGGTCTCGTCAATCTTTACATTCTTACGCGAAGGCACGACGAGGCGCTCTCTTTGTTAAAGGAGATGACTCCGAAATGGAACCAGAGCAGCCTCTCTTTCCTGCAATACCACACACTGTACGCGCAGGCCCTGAAAGGAAAAGGGCTGCTCGCGGAATCTTCGCAGGAACTCCTGAAGGCGGTATCGATAGCCGAAGAGACACGGCAGAAGTCGGGCGCGAAAGAGATGTTCTTTGCAGGAGGCGGGATCGTGAGGCATATAACTCCTTACCGCACACTTGTTGCCGTGCTTTCCGATCTTTCCATCAGCGGGAAAGCCCAGGATGATATCTTCAGGCCGTACGGCCCTGATCCGGCATCCTCCGCCTTCTATTTTACGGAGCTTGCCAGGGCGCGGACACTGCTCGAAACGATGGCCGGTTCCGCAAGGCGTTACGACGAACCGAAAATTCCTGCGGATATAAAAGAAAGAGAAGAATACATACAGGGTGAGCTTTCAGTGATTGAAAGCAGGTGGGAAGATGCTTTTATAAAGGGAAAAGAGATCTTTGAAAAACTCGAAAAGAGAAAAGAGAAGCTTCTCAAAGACCAGGCTCTTCTTGAATTGGAAATAACAAAGCGATTTCCCCGGTATGCGGCTCTGAAATATCCGAAGCCGGTTTCATTACAGAACCTGCCCCTGAAACAGAATGAGATCCTGGTGGAATATGCGGTCGGAAACGACGAAACCTATGTTTTCGTCATAAGAAAAAGCGGGATCCGCATACACAGGCTCAATATCCCGGAAACCGCGCTCACGGAGAAAATAAAGTTGTTCATGGAGCCTTTTAATTCGGGAAACCTTAAGAATTTCTCCGGGAAAAAGGCAAAGGAACTTTACGATATACTTCTTGCAAAAGCGACCGAAGGCGTAAAACCGGCCGAAAAGCTCATCATCGTACCGGACGGCATAATCGGTACGCTTCCATTCGAAGCACTGGTCGTTTCGCTGGGGAAAAATTCCAAAGACATAGTTTATGTCGGGGATAAATGGACAACATCATATTACCAGTCCGCAACAGCACTCGCCCTAACCCGTCAGCTTAAGGTTTCAGGCGCAAAAAAACAGTTTTTTGCTCTAGGGAACCCGGTTTACAGCGACAGTGATCCGAGATACGCCGCGTACAGGGAGTCAAAGCCGTTTGTGAAACTATCTGGCGAAAACGCATCGCAGTATGCCTACAGGGGTCTTACCGTTGTTCCTAAAACGGCATCAACCGGAAAAAGCGGCAGTGAGTGGGAAGAAGCGGTATACCCGCCCCTTCCCGAAACCGAGGAAGAGGTTATGCAGATCGCCGGCATACTCGGCTCAAAAACAGCCTTACCGGACGTGCTTCTGAATATTTCGGCAAACGAAACTGGCTTCAGGGGATCTTCCGCCGGCGACTACAGGTATCTTCACTTCGCGACCCATGCCGATATGCCGGGAAAGGTGAAAGGAATCAGGGAGCCTTTCATAATCCTGGGACAGGTCGAGAACAAGGGGAGCGACGACGGCTTTCTCACGCTTAGCGAGGTGCTTGAGCTTCCCCTTGATGCCGATATGGTAGTTTTATCCGCATGCTCAACCGGAAAAGGCAGGATGATAGAAGGAGAAGGGGTTGCAAACTTCGCCCGCGCCTTTCACCATGCGGGAGCAAGGAGCGTGGTTGTAAGCCTCTGGGAGGTTGCCTCTGACCCTGCCGTGGAATATATGAAAATGTTTTACGGCCACCTTAAAGCAGGCAAAAGCAGAAGCGAGGCGTTAAAGCTTGCGAGAAACCGGATGAAGACGAAATATCCCAATCCTTTTTACTGGGCCGTGTTCATCCTCCACGGAGAGGGATAAAGAAGATCGCCTTATGTTTTTATGATGATTCAAGATGCTCATTAACTTTTAAATATGGTCCGGAAATAAATTTTATTTGATTGATTTTATTCTTTAGCGTATAAGGGATACATGATCTTTGGCCATGGTGTTCGTTTCGTTACAGGAAATCACCAACTTAATTCTTTGAAGATCCCCGCCGCGAGCAGCGGGGAAACTTCGACCGTGGGGAACAGGTCTGTTTTTATTTGCTCGCTAACCCCGCCGCAAGCAGCGGGTATTACGCTCGCTGTTTCGGTTCATGAAGAAAGAGGAGGCGCAAATGAGCATTAAAAAAGTCAGGAAAATCGCGACCGGCCTGTGCAAATGCAAACGTTCCTGCTAACCGGTTACTCAACAAAAAAAATGGCCTGTGAATAAGATAAATTTTCACAGGCCATTTTTCATTTCATGCCGCCGCGGAATAAATTAAATTATGGCTAAAAATGACTTCAAAAATTATATATGCCGCCCCTATTGCATCTTTTTTAAAGAGGGGCAAAAAGAGGAGATGACCTGCCGCGGCGCGGAAGTAATCGAAAAGCTTGTTCTGCTCGGACATATCAATACAGCCGGGCTGCCTGTTTTTGAAAAGGAACCGGGCTTGTGGAGAAAATACGCAAATCTTTTAGGGAAACGCGTCTGCGCGACATGCTCTTTCATGGCCGAAGATTGCGATTTCATGTCCGAAACGCCTGAAGCAGGCTCTGATGCTGATATTGAACCCTGCGGCGGTTTCATTCTGCTGGCCCTGCTAATGGAAAACGGTCTCATAGGCATGCCCGCGCTGGAGAAAGGATTATGAAGAACCGGAACTGGCGCGATCAATATCTCCGCCTTCATCCCGGGGCGGCGCTTAAAAATCTGGAGCAGCTGTACATCTATCATATTTCAAGCGATGAACTTTATGAGATAGATGAGAAGGCTGTCGGTTTTTTTCTCCGGTGCGATGGTACGGCACGAGGGGAAGAGCTGACCTCAGAAGTCGATTTTGTAGAGTATTGCCTCGAGGAAGAACTGCTGGAAGCGCTTCCGTACCCTGACCCGGTTGATGTCGATATCAATCCGAAAATCGAACCGTCTTTAAGATATCTGGAACTCCATCTGACGCACAGGTGCAACTTAAGATGCGCCCACTGCTATCTCGGGCCTCCCGGCTCGGCCGAAATGGATCTGTCCGATGCGGTAAAGATCACTGAAGCATTTGCCGCCATGGGAGGACTCAGGCTGCTCATATCAGGAGGCGAACCGCTTCTTTACAGGAATTTAAAGGAATATATCGCCCTCACCGGAGATATCAGGATCCGCCGGGTATTGTTTTCAAACGGAACGCTGATCGATTCCGGCAACATGTCATGGCTTAATGTGGACGAGATCCAGTTCAGCCTGGACGGCCTGAAGAAAGGGCACGAAGCGCTCCGGGGGCCGGGCACATTTGAAAAGACGGTGTCAGGTATCCGTGCGGCCGGCCGGGCCGGAATGGCTGTTTCCGTCTCAACCATGATCCACCGGGAAAACCTGGATGAGTTTGACCGTATGAAGGATTTTATCAGGGATATCGGCGCGGTTGAATGGGGGATCGATGTAATGGCCGTCAGCGACGCGCTTGAGACGCACAGGGAACTGGCCGTTTCATGGAAGGAAGCCGTGCCGTTTCTGGATTATACCTTCGGAGGCGGATATCACGGAGCCTCGGAAGGATTTGCCTGCGGCAGACATCTTATGACGGTCATGCCGGACGGCCGGGCTGTCAAATGCGGATTTTACAGGGAGAAACCCCTTGGAGATGCCCGGAAAGACCTGAGAGAATGCTGGCTGAATATGGAACATATTCCCCTGAGCCGGCTGGTATGCAACAGCTGCTCCGCCCTGAATGACTGCCGTGGAGGCTGCCGGTATCGCGCTCCCGGCCCGCTGGCGCCCGATCCGGTGATGTGCTGTTATTACGGGATATCCTGATAATTATTCGCTGAATTTTTCGGCATACCGGCAAAGCAAACAGGAGATCTTTAAATAACATCCATAGGGGGCAGGCAGGGGCAATCGGTTTTGCCTTTCAGCAAGAAATTGTTACATAACATAACAACGCCCCCTGATTGTCAATAAAGAGACACAGGCAGAGACGAAATAACGGCTTCGTGGTCATATATCCACTGGGGCTGCACTGGTCTAATTGGAGTGGATCTGCTGCCGTTGACGAAGTCCGAATATTGATCTTGTGAAAGGGCAAAACCGATTGCCACTGCCTGCTATAGATTGATGTTATGCAAAACATCCGGTAGCCGCTTTACCTCTTGTTTCAGTCAACCTGATTAAAGGGAGAATGACCATGAAGAAGATAGATGTCAGAAACCGGACGATTTCATCCGCAGGCGGGGAGTACATGCTCGGCCTGGAAGATACCGGCAGCCATGCCTGCTACATGATTCACGGGATCCTGAAGCCGGGTGAAAAAGGGCGGTTGATCAAACCGGGTAAAGGCCATGAAGAGATCATCATGGCCGTGAAAGGGGATCTTGCCATAACCGGTGACATCAGCGGACGGCTTGAGCAGGGAAGCGCCTTTCATATCATTGGCGAAACATCCGCTTTTCTCGAGAACACCGGTTCAGTTGAGGCCGTTTATATTATCGCGGGCGGCCATTCCGCTCATGATCATCACCACTGAATTTGACGGCCTGCTATTTTTTCAGTCTTCCCAGAAGGCCTTCCTGCAGGGTTATTGCCGCGGAGCCGATCTTTCCGTTACCAACAGTCCGGCCGTCGATCTTTATAACCGGAAGTACTTCGGTTATGGTTCCGGTCAGAAATACTTCATCCGACCCATAAAGCTCGCTTTTATCGAAAAAGCACTCTTTCACCGGATATTTTTTCTCCAGGCATATATCAAGAACAAGCGCACGTGTAATACCCGGCAGTATATCAGGAGTGAGAGGATGGGTCTTCAGCACGCCTCCGGTCAGAATGAACAGGTTGGAGCTGCTCCCTTCGCGGACGATCCCCTCATTTGAAACAAATATCGCGTCATAGCATCCGGCATCCAGGGCCTTTTGCTTCGCGAGTACATTGGGCAGAAGCTGGACTGTCTTTATATCGCAACGGCCCCAGCGAAAATCTTCGACGGTGATCGCACAAATACCGGTTTCCCGTACCGATGGTTTTTTTTCCTCTATCTTTCTGACCGTCATGACAACCTGAACCGGCACATTTGCCGGAAAGGCGTGATTCCTTGGCGATACACCTCTTGAAATCTGGATATACACCCCGGCGCGGTCAAAATCAGCCTTTGTAAAAAGATCGGCAGCCGCCTTTCTGATCTCATCGACCTGAACTTTTGGAAACCGGAGCTCTTTCATCGAGCGGTCAAGCCGCGCAAAATGCTCATCAATACAGAACAGTTTTCCGCCATAACTCGCGATAACTTCGTAAACGGCATCACCGAACTGGTAACCCCGGTCTTCAACAGGAACCAGAGCATCTTCTATGGGCGTAATGCGCCCGTTTACATAGGCTAATTCAGGCATAGATAAAAACCTCCCTCTCGAAAATTATAGAGCCCTTGAATAATATAGAATCATATGGGTTTGACATGGGTATGCGCTTATGTGTTTCGACGGAATTATAGCAGCAACTTCGATTGCGGCGGCAGATTCGCATCAATTATTTTTATACAGCCCCGGAATATTAATAGTTACGAAGACTTATATCCTCTCCGCCTGTATGAACTTTATAAACTATCTGGGGGCGTTGAGATGTTTCGAAGAAATTGTCCGCCGGAACGCATAAGCTCATACCCATATCAAACCTCAAA
>JAUPLM010000254.1 GCA_030836965.1 Thermodesulfobacteriota bacterium
ATCATCTTATTCTATATAAATTACACGGGAAAACGGAACTTTCCTTGTACCGGTTGAAGGATCTTCTGGATTATTGACCGCATCGAATTCTTCGACCTTGCCTTCCGGATAATTATCTATAACGACTTTCAAAGGATGCAGGACGCCCATGACACGCGGGGCGCGTCTGTTTAGATCCTCCCGGATGCAGTATTCAAGAAGTGCCATGTCGACGACGCTGTTGCTCTTTGCCACTCCTATACGTTCGCAGAATGTTCTGATTGATTCCGGGGTATAGCCACGCCTTCTCAATCCTGAGATGGTCGGCATCCTCGGATCGTCCCATCCGGAAACAAGCCCGTTTTCCACAAGCTCAAGAAGCTTCCTCTTGCTCATGACCGTATAGTTCAGATTGAGCCGCGCGAATTCTATCTGCTGCGGATGGAATATCTCAAGCTCATTGAGCAGCCAGTCGTACAGCGGACGGTGGTCCTCAAACTCGAGCGTGCATATAGAATGGGTAACTCCTTCGATGGAATCGGAAAGACCGTGAGCGAAATCATACATGGGATATACGCACCAGTTCCCTCCAGTCCGGTGATGATCAGCATGCAGTATGCGGTATATGACCGGATCACGCATATTAAGGTTGGGGGAAGACATGTCGATTTTCGCGCGAAGCACATGCGTTCCTTCTTTGAATTCCCCTTTCCGCATCCTGCCGAAAATATCAAGATTCTCTTCGATACCGCGGCTCCTGTAAGGACTTTCTTTACCGGGTTCGGTCAGTGTGCCTCTCAGTTTTCTTATTTCTTCGGCACTCAGGCTGCAGACATAGGCTTTGCCTTTTTTTATAAGCTGTACGGCATAATCATAAAGCCGGTCGAAGTAGTCGGATGCGTAATAGAGCCTGTTGCCCCAGTCAAAGCCCAGCCATTTCACATCTTCCTTTATCGATTCGACATATTCGACATCCTCCTTTGTCGGATTCGTATCGTCAAACCTGAGATTGCAAAGGCCTTTATAATCCGAGGCAAGACCAAAGTTGAGACATATTGATTTCGCATGTCCTATATGCAGGTATCCGTTTGGCTCCGGGGGGAACCTGGTCATTATCCTGCCGTTGTTCTTACCGGTCGCAAGATCTTCATCTATAATATTGCGGATAAAGTTCGTAACAGGAACTGGTTCCGGCAATTCCTGCCCGGATGCCTTTTTTACGTTTATATTTTTGCCGACATCTCCACTCATTATTGCCCCGGTATAATTCTCTATTTTCTATTAAGGTTTTTTAATTTATTTTAACTTCTTATATTTTTTCCGTGCATTCGTTCCAAAATATAAATTTTATTTGCAAAGATCTTCACTCTTTTCTATATTTTATAAGCTGCCCGGCAAGACGCATCCCGATTATTGCAAGGCATTCCATATCCAGATATTTTTCCGCGCATTTTTCAAAAAGCAGCACGCATTTTGATCTGAACACTTCGTATTCGTCATTAAAAAGCATAATTACAGGCACCTTCGGAAGCGGATTGAACCACATGGAAAGATCATACGAAAAATCCGCATCAAAGGCTTTGCCTCCGGATATAATACAGGCCTGTTCAAGGTAAATCAGCTTTCCTGTGAAGTTTTTTTCAATCTCATGCTCGGAAGTGTTTGAAAACCCTTCAACAAACGGAGCTGCATCCTTGAAATCCCTGAAAGCAGTCCACTCGCTCCCGTAAGGCTCTTCAGGGGGGCATAAGAGCAGGTATTTGAAGAGCAGAACGCATACGGAATGAGAGGGGCGCAGACCGGACATGTCAAAAACACCTCTTTCGGATACCCTGTAAGGTGTTCCAAAAAGAGGAATTATTGCTTCACCGTCACGAATATCTATCCCGAGTCTATCGGCCACCGATTTCAAATCGATTCCTGATAACTGTTCGAGATAATCCATGTATATTTTTTCAAATACAGGGGAGTTTTCAGGCAAATCAGTCATTTTTCAGACTCCGTTTATTATTAATGGACTCATAAAAAGCCACGAATTTAGACGGCAAAGTAAAAAGCTCATTATGCAAGGCGCGCGAATCTTGAGGAATGAGGCGTACATATAAGTACGCCGCAATGACGAAAGATGAAGCGCAACACAGCAGAATGAATTTTTACGCAGCCGTCACCTGTCATAATATATACTCTTACCTGTAACTGAAAGAGGAATTCCCATCACGAAATCCCAGTCAACCAGCTTCATATCACGAACAACAGCGCCTACCCGGTACATGATCCGGTTGTCGACATTAAGCATGCTCGCGGTCTTTACTGCGGAACCGAGAGCAATACCCATGTCAAGCAGCCTGAACGAACAAATTGGTCCGGCAAATTCAACAGCCTTTTTTTTCTGTTTCGCAAGAGTTTTACAGTCGGGATATCCGCATGCGCCGCAGTTTAAACCCAGCGGCTTTGCATCTTTAAGTCCTATAAGGAGCACAGCCTCAGACATTGAAATATTTTTGCCGTCCCTGTCGAAGTCTTTTTTGCCTTTCTTTACCCCGAACCCCACCATTTTATCGGCAATCTTTTTTAAGATTTTGCCTTTAAGGACAAGAGTCCGGACATAATTCTCTCCTTTGCTCTTCGGAGCCGTTGTGGCGGAGATAGCCATAAGCTGCGCTACCATATCAATACCGTTCATCTTTTCCTCCTGTTTTTAGGATCTATTAATAATATCCTTTTTTTTCATGCCGGCAATCAGTTTATTCTCTACATCACATAAACCGTGATTTCAAGACGTTCCTGCTTAAATTAATTGCTTTACACAATATCCGCCTTATGCAATAAACTTATGTGGCAGCTTTTTAAAAAGTCATTCTGCTTAAGTTGCGCTTCATCTTTCGTCATTGCAGCGTACTAACATGTACGATTCATTCCTCAAGATTCGCGCGCCTTGCATAATGAGCTTTTTAATTTGCTGCCTGAACTCTAAATTGTTACGGGAGATACTCAAATAATGCATGGTTTTTACGGCAGGATTCTAAAAATTGATCTTTCCTCGGGAAAGCACATTACAGAACCTGTTGACGAACAAATTTTAGCAAAATACCTCGGGGGGAAAGGAATTGCCTCTTACCTTCTGTATAACCTGAACCCTCCCGGGATCGATCCCCTTTCTCCTGCAAATTGCATCATTTTTGCTACAGGCCCGGCTACCGGAAGCATGACATGGGGTTCTTCACGGTACGGAGTCTACACAAAATCTCCCCAGACCGGGATTTATTCCGAATCCTACGCGGGCGGAAGAGTCCCTGAAGCAATCGATTCCGCAGGATATGACGCGATAGTCATAACTGGAAAAAGTCCAAAACCCGCCGTACTTGTTATTCATCCCGATGGAGTTGATTATCACGATGCAGGCAGAACCTGGGGAATGAATACATACGAAACCGAAGAGACCGTCAACATGCTGTACGGGAAATCAGGTGATAAAAATTATAAATCCGGATCTGTTGTTATCGGTCCGGCAGGTGAAAAGCTCGTGACTTTTTCAGTGATTGAAAGCGACCGATGGCGCTCGGCGGGGAGAACAGGTACCGGCGCCGTTATGGGGTCAAAAAACCTGAAGGCAATACTTTTCAAGGGAGACAGGAAAAGAACCCTTTTTGATAAAGAGGGACTTAAAGTATATTCAAAAAAACTGGTTTCCGAATTCAAGAATCAACCGTTTGTCCTTGCTTACAAAAATATGGGTACTCCTCGAATGGTCGAAACCACAAACAGGGCCGGAGCTTTTCCTTCCGGATACTGGTCGGAAGGCTCTTATGACAAATGGGAAAAGATAGGAGCCGGAGCTCTCCACAGCCAGTGCAAAGTGGTCCCGAATGCGTGCGCAAAATGCTTCATCGCCTGCGGAAGGATGTCGACAATAACAAGCGGCCGTCATGCGGGTCTTTCGATTGAAGGCCCTGAGTATGAGACAATTTACGCTTTCGGCGGTTTATGCCGGATCGATAGCATTGAGGAAATTGCCTGGCTGAATGATATATGCGACAGGCTTGGAATGGATACAATTTCAGCCGGAAATCTATGCGGATTTGCAATTGAAGCTTCAAGAAAAAAAAGAATTTCTTATAAAATCGATTACGGTGATGTGGATGCAGTTGCAGAGCTTCTGCACATGATTGCAAAACGGGACGGGATTGGCGACACTCTTGCCCGCGGAATAATTCATGCGGCAAAAGAATGGGGCATGGAAGATATCGCAGTCCATGTAAAAGGCCTCGAGCCGCCCGGATATGATCCGAGAGTCTTAAAAGGCTCAGCGTTAGCCTTCGCCGTATCGGACAGGGGCGCCTGTCATTTGAGAGCCACATTCCACAGTCCTGAATTGACAGGCGTGATATCGCCTGATGCTATTGAAGGGAAAGCCGCCCTTTTTATTGATTTTGAAAACCGTCTTGTTCTTTTTGATACCCTCATCCTGTGCAGATTTTACAGAGATATGTATCCGTGGGATACTCTTTCGCATCTCATCCGGATGCTCACCGGTCTGGATGAAAAAAAGGAAATACTTGAAAAAAGGGCTTCGGACATTTCCGACCTTGTGAGGCTTTTCAATATCAGGGAAGGTTTGAAGTCTGAAGACGACAGACTCCCGAAATATCTGCATAAATCACTTGAAAAAACCGGGCAGGCGATAAGCGAGGAAGAATTGAATGTAATGATTCGTGAATATTACAGGCTTCGCGGCTGGAATGAGCAGGGTATTCCAATAACAACAGGATTCAAGGGGTCAAGGGGTCAAGGCTTCCAGTGAAAGGCCTGCAGGAACTCAGGAGAAACAACACTTGAACCCTCGAATCCTCGAATCCTTGAACCCTATTATCCAAGTATATCGAAAGAAGAACTTTATTATATAAAAGGAGACCACATCATGAAAAGATACACATCGAAACCTTTGAAGAACGTCCAATTTTGCTCAAGTTCAAGGAAGGCGAAAATTTCAACCACAGGAATACATTCGGTATTTCGAGGATTGAAATTTGAGTCTGACGAGGAAATCGGGCAAAGGGGGGCGTTATACAAGGGTTTCGTATCTTTTCTTATTATTTTCTGCATCATTTTTTTCGCAGGATGCGCTGCGACTTATACCGCAAAACCTCTTCCCTTTAAGACACCGGCCGCCATGAAGAACGCGGTAAACGTTGAAGGCGCGGATATCGCGGCAAGGGCATTTACCGATCCGGATGAAACAAAAACGATTTTCGGTTTTGATATACTCGGAGCGGGCATGCTCCCTGTCCAGGTAGTTTTCGACAACCAGGGCACGCACCCTTTTGAGGTAGTCGGCCACCAGACTTTTCTTGAAGACAGGAACGGAAATCTCTGGCCCATACTGGGCAAGGAGATAGCCTATGAAAGGACGACCCGGTACGCAAAAACAAAGGAGATTTTCAAGGAAGGCGCGTACAAGGGCTTTCTCGGCGCAGCGGCAGGCGCGATTATAGGAACAGCGATTGGCATTGTTGCCGGGGAAAATGTCGCGTCTGCGGCCGGGAAAGGGGCTGTTGTCGGCGCTGCCGCAGGAGCGACGATAGGAGGAATAACCGGATACGGCTCGGATAACGCGATAAAATCGATAACAAGCGACTTGCGCGAAAAATCCCTTCAGAGCAGCGCAATTATGCCCAAAAGCCTGGCTCACGGAATATTATTTTTCCCCGGCGAAGCAGGCTCTGCAAAACAGCTTCGTCTCCAGATAATGGAGAAAGATACCGGCAAGGTCCATGTAATAAAGCTCGATTTTTAGAATGAGCGTTCCGGAGTCCTTTTTATCCTCTGTCTGTTGACAATATCAAACGGGCTCTTAATTTAAATGGTAACGCTGTTCTGCACCCTGACAGCTTTATAAAAGGAAAATTACAGACGGAGATCAAATAATGGAAATTGAAACAAAAGAACAGGTTTTAGAAAAAATCATGTCTCAGAAAAAGCCGGTCTGTCCGAACTGCGGCGTTGAGATGAATATCTGGGAGGTCCCTTCTATTAATTGCGGGGACGGCCTCGGATGGGGAACTCCTTATCTATATATATGCTTTAATGACGAATGCCCGCTGTATGTAAAGGGATGGGAAAACATAAAAGACAATTATGCCCACAGCGCTTCCTACAGATGCATGAACTATCCCGGTACCGAACAATTCGAGCTCATTACGGTTTTCAGTCCGGTCGGCGCGAAAGGCCAGATTATTGATGATCAGGTGGTGGCGCAGCAGGAGGTCCTGAAAGCGGCTATAAAAAAAGGATTCTCCATTCTGGCGGACTGCTATGTATCGAAAGATACCCCATCGGTTATGAGGATTCTTCTTGACCCGACAGAACCTGCCCGTGTCAGGCTGAAGGCCGCTGAAATGATTGGTGATATTGGAGAAACAGAGGCGATCGAACCTCTCCGGAACTTAAAATTTGAAAGCAGGGTTATTCAGGAAAAGGTCGAGGAATCGGTTGCAAAAATACACGAAAAATATTTTACAAGGGAATGCCCGTTCTGCGCGGAGATAATAAAAAAGAGAGCCAATACCTGCAAACACTGCGGGAAAGAAGTGGCAGGGCAATAAAAATTTATCAGACAGGATTTACAGGATAAACAGGATTGTTTGTAAGGCCGCTCCGAAAGAGCGGCCTGAAATACAGATCGATTAAATCTGATCATCCCCTATTTTTTTAGGCTGTTTGTACAAAGCACTTCGATGTCCGAAGTCCGATATTCGATATTCAGCAGTTTACAAGCAAAGAATTCCCCGTCATAGAAGCCGGCTTTTCGATCTCCATGATCTCAAGGATAGTCGGAGCAATATCTCCCAGGGTGCCGCTTCTTAATACGGCTTTTTTTCTCGAATCATCAACCAGTATAAGAGGAACAGGATTGAGAGTATGGGCGGTATGCACATGCCCGTTTTCATCAATCATCATTTCGGCATTTCCGTGATCCGCGGTAATCAGAAGAACCCCTCCCTGTTTTTTTACCTCTTCAACAATCTCACCCACGCAGGAATCGATTGTCTCGCACGCGTTGATCGCGGCTTTAAGAACTCCCGTATGCCCGACCATGTCCATATTTGCGAAATTGAGCACGATAAGATCATAGTGCGCTGACTTCAAACGGGAGATCAGTTCCCGTGTCACAAGTCTTGCGCTCATCTCGGGTTTTATGTCGTATGTGGGAATATCGCGCGGGGAAGGTATAAGGCAGCGCTCTTCTAACGGAAAAGGTTTCTCTTCTCCTCCGTTGAAAAAGTAAGTTACATGGGCATACTTCTCCGTCTCGGCTATCCTGAGCTGCTTTAAACCTTTCCCGCTTATCACTTCACCGAGAATCTCCTTTAAGTGAACGGGAGGGAAAGCGACCGGCAGGGTAAATTTTTCATCATACTGGGTCATGCATACATAGCCGGCCGGTCCGGCATAACTTTCTCTCTCGAAAGATTTGAAGCCGGTATCCGTCAGGGCGCGTGTTATTTCCCTTGCCCGGTCGGAACGAAAGTTAAAAAAGACTACGGCATCACCGTCCCGGATGATCCCTTTGGGATTTTCGTTTTCGTCCGTTATCGCGACCGGTTTGACGAATTCATCAGTCTCGCCCCTCATGTAAGCGTTTCTCACGGCATCAACCGGATCTTTTTCCTTTATGCCTTCTCCGTACGCAAAAAGCCGGAATGCCTTTTCAACCCTCTCCCACCTGTTATCGCGATCCATTGCGTAATAACGCCCGCAAACAGATGCGATACTTCCCGTACCTGTTTTTTCGATATAATCCTTTAATCTCCGGATGTACAATTGACCGCTGTCGGGAGGAGTATCTCTCCCGTCCAGTATCGCGTGGATATAGACATTTTCAGGGCCTTTCTCCTTTGCCATGTCGATAAGAGCTAAGAGATGATTTATCCGGCTGTGCACGCCGCCGTCGGACAGGAGCCCCATGAAATGGAGGGAACCGCTTTTCTCCTTAACCTCCTTCATGACCCTGCAAAGGGCTTCGTTTTCGAAAAAACTTTTATCACTTATCGACTTGTCTATTCTCAAAAGATCCTGGTATACCACTCTGCCCGCTCCGATATTGAGATGCCCGACCTCGGAGTTTCCCATTATTCCTTCGGGAAGTCCGACCGCTTCACCCGAACAGAGTAAACTTGTGCGCTGATATTCCGATTTCAGCTTATCAAGAAAAGGGGTTCTTGCGAGGGCTACCGCATTTCCCTCCTGCTTATCGCTTAATCCCCAGCCGTCAAGAATCATCAACATGCAGAATCCGGGTTTACTCGACATATACTTCCGACTCCCCAATAATATTTGCCTTATTTGTCATGCCGTCCGTCATAATTCGTTTTGCATCCGACCACAATCCCTCAAGATCATAAAACTTCCTG
>JAUPLM010000255.1 GCA_030836965.1 Thermodesulfobacteriota bacterium
ACTGCATGTCAGCTCTATGCAACGACAAGGCGCTTAGAACCCGCCTGGGGCGGCAGGCGCGTGAGCGGGTATTGGCACAGTTTACCAGCGAAAAACTGGCATTCTCATGGTTGGATTATTACAGGGCAAGAATATGAAACGTTTGTTCGATTTCATAGCAGCGTTGATCGCGCTTTTGCTGCTGGGTCCGGTGATTCTGGTGATTTCGCTGTTTGTGAGGGTTAACATGGGTATGCCTGTTTTCTTCCGTCAGAAACGCCCGGGATTGCATGGCAAACCATTCCATATTTATAAATTCCGGACTATGTCTGTCGCATACGGGGAAGACGGATTGCTTTTACCTGACCGAAAACGGATAACAAAGCTTGGAGCATTCATTAGGAAATGGAGCCTTGACGAGTTGCCGCAATTGTTCAATATTTTAAAAGGAGAAATGAGCCTTGTAGGTCCCAGGCCGCTTCTCATGGAATATCTGCCGTTGTATACTCCCGATCAGGCCCGTCGTCATGATGTAAAGCCCGGTATAACAGGATGGGCGCAGGTTAATGGGCGCAATGCTTTGAATTGGAATGAGCGGTTCAAGCTTGATGTATGGTATGTTGATCATCATAGTTTTAATCTCGATATGAAGATCATTTTCCTGACGATTTGGAAAATTCTTAAACGTGAAGGAATCAACCAGCCGGGGCAGTCTACCATGGAAGAATTCAAAGGAGATAAATAATGGATCGTTTTGCGAAGTGGGAATATCCGCAAATTGAGGAAGGGCAATTAAATAAATATAATTGGATTGTCCAGAATATTTCCGGGTTTAAATTGGGATATAAAACAGATATCGGGGCCTTTACCTACATTAATGCAAAAAACGAGGTGCAGATAGAGGATTATGTGCAAATCGGATCTCATTGTTCAATCTATTCCGTTTCTACGATTGATAATAAAAAAGGGCGGGTTCTGTTAAAAAAAAACTGTAAAATCGGCAGTCATTGTGTGATTATGCCGGGAGTAACTGTCGGCGAAAATTCGGTTGTCGGAGCTTTTAGTTTCATCAATAAGGATATCCCGGACGATGTCTGCGCTTACGGAGTTCCGGTGAAAGTTGTCATAAAATAATTTAAAGCGTTGTTTCAATTCTATGCGAGAGTGATACTTGGATATTATTGACAAATTAATTTATTCTGATCGGCGGAAGAATTGGCTTAAAACAGATTTTACAATCAAAGGCCTTCTCGTGCGGGTAACTATCGATCTTCTGTTAAGCAATTTAGGATTTTTCCTGGGAATTCTCACTACGGTGAGCATCTGGATTTTTTCCTGGCAGGTAACTCCGCAGACTTTCTTTAAGAAAATGTTTTTTGACATTTGGCTGCCCAATATACCTCTGCTGACTTTTTCCTGTCTGTTTTCTTATATTGGAATAGGGCTTTACCGGGGGACGCAGACCGTATCTTACGTGAGCACAATTTTCATGGTCGGAAAAGCCGTCGGGATTGCCTCCTTTCTGTTTTTATCCCTGCTTTTTATGACAGGAACCTTTATGCCCCGCAGCACTGTTGCAACAACGCCGTTTTTCATATTTACCTTGATTTTATCTGTTCGTTTGCTCTGGACAGCGTTTTCCATGCAGTATAAAATCTCACCTGCATCTTTTCGTGATCCGCAGATTGAGAAAATCAACCGCAAGCTTGCGCTGCTGGCTCAGCAGGATGGCTGGACAACGCCTGAGAGTCTCACTCCGGAATCAGCCTGGCCGTACTTCGAAGATGATGAGGTTCTTGCTGCAGCTACAGTACTGCATACCGGCAAGATCAATCAGTGGTCAGGTAAAGAGGTGGAAAAATTTCAGGAAGAATTTGCCGCTGCCTGTAATGTCAAGCACGCGATTGCTTTATCCAACGGCACGGTAGCGTTGGAGCTGGCAATTAAGGCGCTGGGAATAGGGCCGGGTGATGAGGTAATTGTGACACCAAGGACTTTTATTGCTTCTGCAAGTTGTGTCGCACTTCAGGGAGCTAAGCCTGTTTTTGCTGATGTGGATTTCCAAAGTCAGAATATTGATGCAGCAGCTATTCGCGAAGCGATAACTCCAAGAACAAAAGCCATAATTACGGTTCATCTGGCCGGCTGGCCTTGCGAGATGGATAGTATTATGAGACTCGCACATGAGCACGATTTGAAGGTTGTTGAAGATTGCGCTCAGGCTCACGGCGCCAGATATAAAGGAAAACCCGTCGGCTGTTTCGGTCATGCCGCAGCCTTTTCCTTCTGTCAGGATAAAATTATGACAACCGGCGGTGAAGGCGGCATGCTGCTTACCAACGATGAAAATATCTGGTCATTCTCCTGGGCATACAAAGACCATGGCAAGAGTTATGATGCCATATATAAAAAACAACACCCGCCGGGGTATCGATGGATTCATGAGTCATTTGGAACTAACTGGCGTATGACGGAAATGCAGGCGGCAATCGGACGGGTTCAACTGCGCAAGCTGTCCGAGTGGACTCAAATACGTAATCGCAATGCAAATATTCTGACCAAAGCTTTTTCGGATATTCCGGCACTACGTGTGACCATACCGCCTGATTATATTTCGCACGCATACTATAAATATTACGTTTTTATAAAACCGGAGATGATGCATCCGGGATGGGACAGAGAACGTGTTATTATAGCGATAAACGCTGAAGGCATCCCCTGTTTTACCGGTAGTTGCAGTGAAATTTATCTGGAAAAGGCTTTTAACGCTGATGGCATGAGGCCTCAGAAACGATTGCCGGTTGCCGAAGAGCTGGGGAACACCTCTCTGATGTTTCTTGTTCATCCGACATTATCCGAAAAAGATATGTTGAATATGGTGAAAACAGTTGAAAAAATAATAGCGAATGCTTCGAAATGAAAAAAATGATCACGTTTGAAAATATTTCAAAATGGGCTGAAAGCAAAAACGGGCTTATATATATTATTTGTATTTCAGTGATGCTCAAAGCGTTTTTCCTGGCTTCCGACAGCCTGATAAATAATGACGGTCTGTTGTATATATCCGCCGCTCAGGAATTCGCGAAAGGGCATTTTAAAGAAGGACTTAATGTTTTTCCAATGCCGTTTTATTCGTTATTGATAGTAATTATTCATTTTCTGATTCCGGACTGGGCAATGGCTGCAAGAGTGATATCCGTATTGTTCATGGTTTTTACCCTTATCCCTCTTTATTTACTCACCAAAGAACTTTTCGACAGAAAAGCGGCCTTTTGGGCGTGTCTTACATTTGCCCTTGCTCCTGACTCAAACGGCCTTGCCACCGATGTCATACGTGACCCGGGTTTTATATTTTGCACGGCATGGTCCGTTTATTTTGCTTTGAGAAGTTCGCAATCTCCACGGATTATTTATTTTGCTGCAACTGCTTTTTTCTCGTTGGTTTCCATATTATTCAGGATCGAAGGAATAATACTTGTTCTGATTTACCC
>JAUPLM010000256.1 GCA_030836965.1 Thermodesulfobacteriota bacterium
ACCTCATATTCATTTCCCAGGCCATCCACCCCCCGAACCACTTCCTCTATCGTAGAGGGGGATAGCAGCACGCCTTTCACTTTGGTAATGTCATCAGATCTTCCGACAACCCCTCCCTTGATCATTCTGAAGGTTCTTCCGCAGGAACAGGGAGAGGAAGCCCATTCGGCGATATCCTTTGAGTCGAAGCGAATGCAGGGTTGAGCCTGCCGGTCAAGAGCCGTTATAATAAGTTTGCCTCTTCGTCCCGGCTCTTCGATATACTCCCCCGATTCCAAATCCTGAATCTGAACCAGAAAAAAGGCTTCGTTTACGTGAAGGCCGCCGGGTTGATCTTCGCACTCGAAGCACCATGCTCCGATCTCCGTGGCGCCTGCATGATCATAGACTTTTGCGTCCCAGGCTTCTTCCATCCGTTTCTTCGTTGATGGAATGCTGGCTCCCGGCTCTCCGGCACAGGTAATCTTCCGGATGCAAAGAGAACGCGGGTCGATGCCCATCCTTTTTGCGGTATCGGCCATACCAAGCACATAGGTTGGTGTAGCCATCATTGCGGTGCACCGGAGCTCCTGTATCTTTAGAATTCTGGCCTGGGTGTCCAGTACTCCGCCCGGAACTACCTCGGCTCCGATCTTTTCAGCCGCATAATGTCCGGCCCAGAAAGCGACAAATATATTATATCCGAAAGGAATAAATACGCGGTCTTTCGGACGGTAACCCTGGGCCCAGAGGATGTATGACCAGCTCTCGGCCCACCATTCCCAGTCCTGCCATGTGTCGGCCTGATAAACGGGCTGGCCGGTAGTGCCGCTTGTCTGGCGGAATTCCGACACTTCATCAAGCGGAACACACAGCGCGTCGCCGTATGGAAACGGGTCCTTGCGCTGAATATCGCGCATCATGGATTTTTCGACAGTCGGCACGCGCCTGATATCTTCGAAAGACCGGATATCTTCCGGTCTGATTCCGGCTTTCTCGTAGAGCCCTCTGTGAAAACTGGAACGTTCGTATGCCCAGCTGAAAATCTTTTTGAATTTTTTTAACTGAAGCCGTCTGATCTTTTCATGATGAAGGGTTTCGAGAACAGGATTCCAGTATTTTTGTTCGGAAATCATGATGATATTTCTTTCAGGGAATTGTTCCGCTTAAATCCGAAACATTCCATTCTATTTCATAAATACAGAAGGCAGACAAGTGGCAATCTGTGGAAATATGAATAACAAAACAGCACAAACAACCAGGCTGATAAGAAAGGGATAAACCCCGCTGTAAATTACGCTGAATGGTTGTTTCGTAATGGCTCTGACGACAAAGACGTTGATGGCAACAGGAGGAATTACCACACCCACCATGACCGTGATGGCTATGATCATGCCGAACCAGATGGGATCGTAGCCCAATTTGATGATGGCCGGATAAAAAATCGGTGTGGCAAGGATCATGAATGCCAGGTCGTCAATGAAAGAGCCTCCTATAAGGTAAACCAGGCTGATGATAATCATGATCACATCAGGGCTTAAAGGAAGAGATATGATCCAGTCCGCGGCAATCATGGGGATTTTGGTTCTTGTAAGGAAATGGCCCAGTACCGCCGAACCGGCGATAAGCATGAGAACCATGCATGCCGTGCGAAGGGATTCTATGACCGACTTTATGTATCCTTTGAATCCGATATCCCTTTTGAAAACTGATAAAAGGAGGACAGCAAAGGTGCCGACGCTTCCCGCTTCAGTAGGTGTGAAAAAACCGTATATCAATCCACCGATGACAAGCAGAAAAACTCCCACGACCCAAAGCACTTCCGGAAGAGCGGCGGCCCGGTGCTTCCAGGTGGACCGGTCTCCCTTTGGCCCCAGTGCCGGGTTCATCCTGCACCAGATATAGATGGTTAAAATAAAGAAGAAGGCTATCATCAACCCAGGAACAAGCCCGGCAAGAAAGAGTTTTCCAATGGACTGTTCCGTGATGATGCCAAATACTATCAGGGTTACGCTGGGCGGGATGAGAATGCCAAGCGTGCCGACTGTCGCCACGGTACCGGTGGAGAGCTTTTTGTCGTAATTGTACCGGTCCATCTCGGGAACCGCCACGCTGGCGAAGGTGGCGGCGGTGGCGGGTGAAGATCCGCAAATAGCTTTAAATACCGTTGCTCCGGCCACGGTGGCCATGGCCAGTCCGCCGGGGATGTGCCCAATAAACCGGTAGGCGGCATCGTAGAGTTTTTTCGCAACACCGGCATTAAAAGCGATCTGGCCCATGAGCACGAAGAGCGGAATAACCGTAAAACCGTAGGATGTGAAAACATCAAAGAAGTCTTTGGCCAGGAGATTCACCCCGGCTTTAAACGATACAAGATAGCTGAACCCGATAAATCCCACCAGAGCCATTGCAAAGGCCAGTTCGATGCCGGTAAGGAAAAGGAGAAGAACCGTGGACAGTCCCAGGATTCCGATCGTTACATCACTCATAGGTATTTCCTATCACTTGAAGGATGTGGACTATGAGGACGAGGCACTGTACGAAGAAGCAGACGCCGACTCCAAAAGCCACGGGGTAGAAGGGTAATTGCAGCGTGAGAGAGACCTCTCCGGTTCGGTAAAGATCCATCCCCAGCGAGATGAGATTCCATCCCAGCAGTGAAAAAAGCCCGATTCCGAGAAGTCTGGTGACAATATTTACTGTGTTCCGTATTCCTTTCGGGAACCTGAGAACAAAAAAGTCCACAAGCATGTGGCCTTTGAGAAAGGTCGTCAGCGGAACGGCAAAACCAATTACAATGGCTCCGGAGAAGGCGACCAGTTCATAGGTACCGATGATCGGCCTGCGGAAATATCTCAAGACTACGTCCGTTACCGTAAGCAGCATCAGGAAAGTTATAGCGATTCCTGCAAACACGTTGAGGAACTTGCAGAGTCCTTCCACTTTATTTATTATCGGTCGCATGAATCTCCCGTGCATTATCTTTTTCAGCGTTTATATAAAAAAAGAGGGGAAGAAACGCAGTGCATCCCTTCCCCTTCACCATTACTTCTGAAGTTTCTTCAGTTCATCCTGGCAGAACTTGAGGGCTTCTTTTCCGGGTAGATTTTTAGATTCCATGGTCTTCACGTAGTCATCCAGGATGTGCTGCACCAGTTTGGCCCATCGGGCATCCTCTTCTTTTGAAAGAGTGATAAGCTTAAGGCCCTTTGCGGCTGATACAGCGTAACCTTCCTTGTCTATTTCATCCCAGCCTTGTCCTGTCTTGATAATCCATTCCTCGTTGACCGCTTCAATGATTTTCTGGATATCAGGCGGCAGGGAAGCCCATTTGTCCTTGTTCATGACAACGAAAAAGCCTGTTGTATAGGCGGATCCGAAGTTCTGTGTGGTTGAGTTAACAACTTCAGCCAGTTTCCAGCCTTTAAGAGATTCTACGGGGAACACGCCGCCTTCCGCAACGCCCTTTTGAATCGCGTCGTACCTTTCAGGCATGGGCATGGCGACCGGGACACCGCCGAGAGCGCTTACGATTTTAGCGCTTAAACCGTGGCACGCGATCTTCAGTCCTTTGAGATCTTCCAGAGTTGTCACAGGTTTCTTCGTGTGGAGGATGCCGGGCCCATGTGCGTGGAAAAACATCACTTTAACATCATCAAATTCTTTCGGTCTGAACTTTTTATAATAGATGTTGATAAGTTTCGTGGCTTCCAGACCATTCCTGTAACCGAGCGGAAGATCAATCACTTCGGTCAGGGGGAATCTTCCGCGTGTGTATCCGAATACGGAGAGTCCCACATCAGAAAGGCCTTTTACTACACCATCATAGCACTGAGCTGCAGGCGTAAGGGTTCCACCGGGGAAAACCGTAACCTTCACTCTGCCATTGGTTCTTTTTTCGATTTCTTTGCCCCATTCCACGGAGAGGATGGCGTTCTTGTGAGGAGCAGGGAAAAAGTTGGAGTAAGTCAGTTCGATGGGTTTTTCCGCCGCACCGGCGTTTGCAATCATGAATAACATTCCAATCACGGACAAACAAAAAATCAGCGATTTTACTTTCCAGCCTTTCATTTTACCCTCCTTAATATGAAGATTAACTCACTGCTGTCCCAATCAGGCTATTCAAGCAACATTGAAACAGAGAAGGAGATCCTCTCAATTCCAATGGCGATAGTGATTCAAAGTTTATTAAAAATAACCATATATTTGTTGCTGTTTGGTTGTCTATGATGGCTGTCATACAGTACTTGCTGTACCTTGCCAACCTGTTTTAAATACTATAGTTTATTAAAATCCGGAAAATGAATATCATTTTCAGGGTGTGCCCCTCAGTTTTTCTGTTTCAACCAGTAAGGGTTGATGAGATCCTCAAAAATCGCCAGGGCTGCCTCGGCCCCCTGACCAGCTGCCGTTACGATTTGTTTGTACCCGCCTTCCACATCCCCCGCGGAGTAGATACCGGCAATACTGGTCCGGTGCCGTTCGTCCCGTTGAATGTAGCCGTCCGGCGTAAGTTTAACCCCGATTTTCAGGGCCAATTCAACGGCCGGCGCATAACCGATCGAGATAAAAACCCCATCCGCGGGGATTTTTGATGTTTTTCGGGTCTTGTTATTGTACAGGGACAGCCCTTCCACCCGGGTCTCTCCCAGAATATCCCTGACCTCGGAGTTCCACAGGACAGGGATGCCGCTCTCCAGAAGGTTACGGGTGAGAAATTCCTGGGCCCTCAGCTTCTCCTGACGATGAACCAGGGTCACCTTGACCCCCATGTGGTAAAGATGCAGGGCCTCTGTCACCGCGCTGTCCCCGCCGCCGATCATCATCACGCTTTTCCCCTTGAATAAGGGCCCGTCACAGGTGCTGCAGTAACTCACCCCTCTTCCGGAAAGCCGTTTCTCTCCGGGAACGCCGAGGCTCCGGTGACTCGCCCCGGTAGCCAGCAATACCGTTTTTGTCCGGAATTTGCGCCGGCTGGTCAATACCTCCATAGGTTCTCCAGGGTTTATCGTCACGACCTCTTCCCCCTGAAAAATCGGCACATACTGGAGCGCATGACTGACCATGATGTCCACCAGGGTTTTTCCCCCCACCTGAGTGAATCCGGGATAATTTTCAACCACCGGCGTGGTGGCCACCTGCCCACCCAGTGCGCCTCTTTCGACAATCGCGGCTTTCAATCCGCTTCGAACCGCATAAATTCCGGAGGTCAGCCCTGCGGGGCCCCCACCGACAATCACTATGTCAACCTCCACAAGATCGGCGGTAATTTCCGGAATAAAAATCGTCTGAGGTTCCAGTTTACGGAGAGAATCGGCGAAAACTTCTTCCGATTGAGCGCCCTGGCCGATGAGGAGATCATTAGCAAAGGTCTGGGGAACACCCTGAGCCCCATATTCCACGGCCAAATCCTGACGGCTTTGAACATCGATAATTTCAAGAGATATCAGGTCCGGCTTTTCCACAACCGCTTTAACGGCATTCACAGCCTGCTGGGGACAATACGGACAGGTGACGCTGACGAAGACTTTGACATTCCTGGGGGAGTCGATTTTCCGGATCACATTCCGGGCCTGGTCCCCCAACCAGCTGTTTCCACTGCCCACCAGCAGCAGGGCTTCAAGTAAGGTTCTCACCTCTTCCCCCATGGGCGCTCCCATCCACCGGATGTTATAAACCTCGGGATGAATAAGAAGCACGGGGGCTGTTTTAATCTTATACTTTTTGGCCATCTTATGGTCCAGGGAATACTCGCGAAATGTGATTTTATCCGTGAGGGTCCTGAAGATTCCTATGATTTCCCGCGTAGCCTGGACAAACACATCGTCTTTTCCCCGCTCGGTGAAAAGAATCAATTTGATTTCCCGGTCCATCCGGTCGAAAGCCTTTTTTAATCCGCGCTTGAATTCTTCCTCCGGGGAAACGGAACTTCCTTCAGTGTTTTCAATAATGTCTTCCATGGCATCTCCTTGATGATCAGATTCGATCAAAACGGCCTGCTAGTACGAATAAGAAACGCTGACGGCGCCGAAAATCTGGTCTTTATCCTGAGTTTTGAATTGTTTGGTACGGTAGGTGTAGGAATAGCTTGCTTTGATATTGCCATATCCCAAGCTGATGCCCGCCATCAGATCCCCTGTAAAGGTTTCTTTATCGACACTGTGGCTGTCCGTGAAGGTGTTGCCGTCAAGGAAAATATCACGCAGGA
>JAUPLM010000257.1 GCA_030836965.1 Thermodesulfobacteriota bacterium
TCCGTCATGAAGAAGATTATACCGTCATAAAACAGGTAACCGGGGATAACGGCGAGGCAATCTGGTCTGTTGATACTAACGGGAAAGTACAGATACATCGGGATGAGGAGACGATTAAAAGGCGAAAGGTGAAAGCGCTTCTTGAGGTCTACAACCATATGGAGGCGGGAACAAAAAATTTCATTATGACTTATGAGGGTGACGGGCGGGTTGGCGAGATTGACTGCTTTGTGATCAAAATGACGAATATTATCAATGATGATTATATGTTTTTTTTCATAGATAAAAAGAACTATTATGTCGTAAAGACGCTGCTGAAGCAGCCGGATGTTGAAATTCACACCATATATTCGGATTTTCGCCGCGTAGAGGGAATTCTGATCCCTTTTCATGAGGAGACCGAGATTCATCCGCGAGAGAAAAAAGAGACCATTCAGCTTGAACGGTATGATTTTAACGTGAAAGCCGACAGCGCTCTTTTTGAACCGCCCGCAAAAGATGCAGAGGATTTTGAGTTTGCGAATGGAGGATATTCTACTGAGATACCTTTTACTTTTGTAGAGAACAACATTTATCTGCCCGTGACGATAAACGGTGAAACAAGGCTCTGGCTGCTCGATAACGGCGCCAGCATGACAATAATAGACGCTGATTACGCAAAAAAGTTGGGACTCACGCCTGAAGGAGAAATAAAGGGTTTCGGTATTGCAAGTGTTTTTGATTTCTCTTTTGTCACCCTCCCCGGATATCAGGTCGGGGATATACATTTTAATTCTCAGAAGATCTACTCATACAAAGGCCTTTCAGAGAGGTTGTACGATTCCGTAATTGTCGGAATCATGGGGCATGATTTTTTATCGAGATTTGTCGTTAAAATCGATTATGCCGGCAGGACTTTGTCATTTTACCATCCCGACCGGTTTGAATACAAGGGTGAGGGCAGGGTAGTAGACGCGCCTTTGAGGAATAAAATATTCAGCCTGCCTGCAATTGTTGATGATAAATATAATGGCAGGTGGACACTTGATATCGGCGCTTTTGATTTATCTTTTCATTATCCGTATGCGAAAGAAAATGGACTGCTGGAGAGAAAAGGGGTCGAAAGAATAAGCGCCGATCTGGGAGGGCAGCACGGTGAAAGAACGATCAGGTTCAGGTCAATGGAAATCGGCGGGTATAAGGTTTTAAATCCGCTCATAAACATCCCTTTGAACATGGGGAAAGGCTCTAATGTAAGCAGGGAGATCATCGGAAATATCGGGAACACGCTGCTTCGGCATTTTACACTATATCTCGATTACAAAAGACAGCGGGTGATTATCGAAAAAGGAAAAGATTTTGAGCGCAGCTTTCCGGAAGATAAAAGCGGAATGCTTATCGGAAGAACCGGAGACGGTCATCCTGAAATTGTATTTATTGCGCCAGGAACTCCGTCAGAAAAAGCCGGTTTTCTGAAAGGAGATATAATACTGAGAGTTAACGGCACGGATGCAGCCTCCTTAGGAGGAATAATCGGAGTGCGGAATCTTTTTCTTGAAGAAGCGGGCATCGAATATAATATAGAAGTGATAAGGGCGGGATCCAGACAGGAACTGAAACTGAGACTGGAAGATTTGTTTAAGTAAGATATTGATGAACGTCGTCAAGCATGCTCCGGATAATTCATTTTGAATATTTAACAAGTCATGGTATTCAAAGCAGGACTGTTTATGTCTTTTGATGTTGCTACTGTGATATTTTTAAAACGAGGCTTTGTGAATGGAAAAGGGACTTAAGGCTTTTTGTATATTGCTTTTCATGATTCTTGCCGTATCCGGCGCTTTAGCTGCCGAAAAAACGAACAAGTCCCAGATAAAGACGGTTGACCACTACGTAGCCGTATTTGATTTTGAGGTTAGAACCGGAGACAAGGATATCTCCCGTTCCCTTGCGGACAGCGTCATTCACGAGTTTTCTCAATCCAGCAAATACGAAGTAATAGACCGCGGTAACATGAACAAGATACTCGGAGAGCAAAAGTTCCAGATGTCGGGCTGCGTGGCGCAGGAGTGCAAGGTGGAGGCCGGGCAGATACTTGGCGTGGGGAAGATAGTAAATGGTTCTGTGGGGCTTGTAGGAAGGACCTATTATCTTACACTTCAGTTGATAGACGTTAAGACGGGGAGGGTGGAACTTTCCGCTGAGGATAAATGCAAATGCGAAGTTGATGAGCTGCTCGACTCAACCAAGAGGCTTGCTAAAAAGCTTCTCGGTGAAAAGGTTGAGGAGCCGGCGGCAACAGCGCCGAAACCGGCATCCGGGGATTTGGTAAGGCCACCCGATCCTAAACGGCTAACCGCTCCAGCAGCGATTGCTCCAGCCGTAGCTCCGGCAAAGGAAACCGCAAGAGACGGCCGTTTCATCGCTTATGACAATGGAATAGTGCTGGACACGCGGACTAACCTGATGTGGGCGGCGAAGGATAATGGGTCGAACATTAACTGGCAAGGCGCCAGGTCTTATTGTGAAAATTATCAGGGTGGCGGATATACTGACTGGCGGATGCCGACACAGGATGAGTTGGCGGGGTTATATTATGCGGGTAAGGCATATCAATCTGAATGTCGTGGTTTATTTGGCGGTTCATGGGATATTCATTTGACAGAATTGATTCGTCTTACCTGTATTTTATACTGGGCTTCCGAAACGCGCGGATCCTATGCAGCCTTCTTCCGTTTCGACGCCGGCGAACGGAATTCCACTCATCAATCGGGCGATGCCAGCTGCTGTTTGGCGCTTCCGGTGCGCTCTGCCAAATAATTTTACTGATCGAGACAGGAAGGGATCGAATGGCGAAACACATTGGAATAGTTGCGTGCAGCGCTGAGGGGGCTGCTCTCTGCTACCGCACGCTTTGCGCAGAGGCGCCTGTGCTGATGGGCGAATATATGCATCCTGAAATTTCCATGCACACTCATCCGCTGGGCAATTATATGGTTAATATCCGTTCCGGAGACTGGGACGCGGTTGCCGGCCTTATGTTGTCATCAGTCCGCAAGCTGGCTGATATTGGCGCAAAACTGGCCATTTGTCCGGACAACACCATTCATCAGGCCTTTACGTCTGTTGCCTCCCGCTCTCCCATCCCGTGGCTTCATATCGCCGAAGCTGCCGGCCGCGAAGCGAGCATTCGTGGTTTCAAAACCCTCGGTATTACGGGAACGAAATACCTGATGACCGGCCCTGTGTATCCCGAGACGCTCCGGCATCTCGGAATTGCATGCGAGATACCGGAGGCGGCTGACCGGGAACGTATCGACACGATCATTTTCAAAGAACTTGTCAACGGTGTGTTCAAAGAAGAATCCAGGCTGTACCTGAATACCGTGATCCGGAAGCTGAAGGAGAGTGGTTGTGATGGTGTGGTTCTGGGGTGTACGGAGATACCTCTCCTTGTTGACCCGGACGACTGCCCCTTACCCACGCTCGATTCGACGCGTTTACTGGCCAGAGCGGCATTACGGGAATCCCTGGCAGAGGACTCTGAAGTTTCCCGTTGAGCGGTAAGTTATCCGGAAACATTTTGAATGCTTTGTTGAACTTTTGACCTGCCGATTCATTTTGACATTTTACCAAATCATGATATTCAAATCAGGACTGCTCCGAGCTGGAAAACCCTTAAAACAGCATCCGGCCGGCGCCGTTTATTACGGTACAGGAGTCTTATATGCACGACTCATTAAAATCAAGCCAGGAACTGCTCGAAGAGATATCCGCCCTGAAGCGGAAA
>JAUPLM010000258.1 GCA_030836965.1 Thermodesulfobacteriota bacterium
GGCAAGGGAATTGCGCCCGGAATAGCCTCTTCTTACATATTTAATCTGAAACCTGCTGAAAAGATTGTTCTGAGCGGACCATACGGCGAGTTTTTTGTAAAAGAAACCGGCAGGGAGATGTGTTTTGTCGGCGGTGGCGCCGGAATGGCACCGATGCGCTCCCATATATTCCATCAGATTCTGACTGTTAATACAAAAAGGAAAATGACCTTCTGGTATGGCGCTAGATCAAAACAGGAAATGTTTTACGATGAAGAATTCAGGGAACTCGAAAGAAAATGCGATAATTTTAAATACTATGTTGCTCTTTCCGAGCCACAGCCTGAAGACAAGTGGAGCGGGCTAACCGGATTCATTCATAAATGTCTGTATGATAATTATTTGATCTCACATGATGATCCCACCGAAATCGAATATTATCTATGTGGCCCGCCGGCAATGATAGATTCAGTGATCAAAATGTTATATGACCTCGGCGTTGATCCTGAAATGATTTCTTATGATAAATTCTGATTGAAGTTTTACTGAAATCAGTTAATTAATCATTTTTGATAATATTTTATATTTGTATATAAAAAACCATTAATCGCATTATCAGAAAGGAATGTACTATGGATTTCAGCCTATCAACAGACCATGAAATTTTACGCGATTCTGTCAGAAAATTTGCCGAAAATGAAATCAGGCCCGTAGCAAGAGAGCTGGATAAAAAAGAAGAATTTTCCTACGAAACTATGCAAAAGATGGCAGAACTCGGCCTTTTCGGTGTTTTCGTTTCGGATAAATACGGCGGGCAGGCAATGGATTATCTTTCATATATAATTGCGGTTGAAGAGATCGCAAGAATTGACGGATCTCACGCAGCAACGGTTGCTGCAGAAAATTCACTTGGTATCGGACCGTTATATTATTTCGGTAACGAGGAACAGAAAAAGAAATATCTTCCAAAGCTTTGCAAAGGTGAGACTCTCTGGGGATTTGGTTTAACTGAAGCTAATGCAGGTTCGGACGCTGCAAATTCCAAAACGACGGCTGTTCTGGATGGGAATGAATGGGTGATTAACGGAAGCAAAATTTTCATTACGAATGCGTCCACCAATATCTCTGCGGGATCGACAGTCCTTTGCAGGACAGGCACCAGGGATGACGGCAGGCCGGAGCTTTCATGCATCCTGGTGGAGGCCGGAACGAGAGGTTATACTCCAAAGGTGATGCATGACAAAATGATGTGGAGGGCGTCGAATACGAGCGAACTCTATTTTGAAGATTGCAGGGTTCCGAAAGAAAATCTTTTAGGGCCACGGGGGCAGGGATTTTACCAGATGATGCAGACTCTTGATGGAGGACGGCTGTCAATAGGTGCAATGGGACTTGGGGGGGCACAGGGATGCTTTGATTTGGCACTTAAATACAGCAATGAAAGAGAACAATTTGGTCAGCCGATTGCGCGTTTTCAGGTAAATGCCTTTAAACTTGCCGATATGGCTGTCGAGATTGAATGTGCCCGCCTTCTTCTTTACAAAGCCTGCTGGCTGCGCGACAATAGCCTGCCTTTTTCAAAAGAAGCCGCTATGGCGAAATTATATTGTTCTGAGGCAATGTATATGTGTGCCAATCATGCCGTTCAGCTTCATGGAGGATACGGACTGATGCAGGAGTATAATGTGGAAAGATTCTACCGGGATCAGAAACTCCTTGAAATAGGAGAAGGGACTTCCGAAGTGCAGAGAATAGTTATAGCAAGGCATGTCGGAGCGTTGTAGTCCGCAGTTGAAAATGGAAATGATCTTTAAAGACCATGGGAGATAAAAAATGGGAGAAAGAAAGCAGAAAGAGGGGAGAAGCGCCGAATACTTCAAGGAACTCACCGGAGATATAGCAGCAGCGCCGAAAGAGCTGGATGAAATAGGAATAAGAATTAAAAATATAAGAGAAGAGAAAGGGCTTACCCTTAATGAACTGTCAAAGCTGACAGGGTTTGACGTTGAACTTCTTGCGAATATGGAGGGAAATAAAGTTCAACCCCAGCTCGGCACGGTAATTAAACTATCCAAAGCCCTTGACAGCGCATTCGGCAGAATTGTTTCGGGTGTTGGAAACAAATTTTACTCGGTTACCAGAAAAAATGAACGGATGAGGATATCCAGATCTACTTCTCACAAAGGTGGAAAGCAGGTCTATACGTATATGAGCCTTGCTCCTGAAGTCAAAGGCCGCCACATGGAGGCTCTGATTGTAAGGCTTGAGGAAAATCCGGAAGATGATATGTCTGTGCATGACGGTGAAGAGTTTATTTATGTACTTGAGGGCATGGTGGCCTTAAAGATAGGAGCCGATTCATTTGAGCTTGAACAGGGAGACAGCGCCTATTATCTTTCCACGACCCCTCATCTTATCGCGGCAAAAAAAGGGATCGCGACAATACTTGCCGTCCTTTATGAGGGATAATTTAACAAGTTGATTTTACAATATGCCGCCAGGCATTGGAGATACTTTTTCTCCTCCAAGAACATAGCCTCCATCTATCCTGAGGACGCTTCCTGTTATGAAAGGAGCGTCCTTTATTAAAAAACAGACTGCTTTTACAATGTCCTCTATGGTTCCGGTTCTTTTAACAAGGGTATGCTCTATGACAGCTTCTTTCTGAGCATCCGTCAGCAACTCCCATCCTCTTGTCTTTTCACCGTGCCTTGTTTCAATAATACCTGCCATGATTTCATTAACCCGGACTTGAGGAGCTCCGATTCTCGCCCATGTTTCGGTCAATAGCGAGATCCCACGGTTTGCCGCCGAGTATCCTTCATTGAAAATATAACTCGCGGGGCCCGATCTTCCGACAATACCGGCTATCGAAGAGATGTTGATTACTATACCGTCCCCGGAAGCCCTGAGATAGGGAAGCGAACATTCAAATAACCATTGCTTTGCACGAAGTGTTGTTGACATTTCAAGATCCCACTGATCGCAAGTATACGGGCCATGTACTACCGGCCATCCTCCCCTTTCAATATTGTTTATCAGGATATCAAGACGCCCGAACTGTCCTACGACATTATCCACAAGACCAGGTATCTGATCTGTTTTCAATAAATCTGTCCTTGTTACGATATATCGGGAGCCAATTTCAGATAAATCATGTTTCAACTCATCAAGCATCTCTTCCCGGTCGAAATAATTTAGAGCTACATTAATACCTTCTTTTGCTAGTTTAAGACCGATTCCTTTGCCGATTCCGTTTATAGAACCAAGCACAAGCGCAACTTTGTTTTCGGTTTTCATAATATAAAAGCTCCTTGATTAGAAGTCGATAGAGGAGGTTTTTATAAACAAATTCTGTTTAACCCATGAGAAAGCGATTTTTAAAAGCACCGTGTCATCATGTTTTGCAGCCTTTATCTCCTCTTCATTGAAATCATCCGTTTGAATTTTGTTTGAAAAGAGTTGTGCCCTGAATGCATCTATATCATATAATGCCGTCCGGAACAGATACCCTGATTTAATATCCAGTTCACCTGGTTTCGTTTGATTTTTCAGACTTATTATTTCCATGAGCATGTCGTTCATTCTGTTGTACTGTTCGATATCCTGTTCTATAATCCATTTTTTAACAGTATGCTCACTACCGTCTTTGAAACCAAAGCAGTGTGATTCTTTTAACATCATATAATACTCTGAAAATTTTCCCGATTCCCTGTTGAGTGAAACAAGCCGCGCTAGAGGATATATCCGGCATGATGACGGCCGGTCTTTGTAAACTCTGCATCCCGATGGCATCACAAAAGGACATATTGAACCGGTACCATAATCCGTTTTTAAAGTTACTACCGGCAGTCCCGAACCTGGTCCTGTATGATAAGATGCATATTTTTTTAAGAACATGCCGGAAGATATTCCGAGGCTGTTTTTAAGCCTCAGGATATCATAAGGGGTTAAGTACTGATTAAGATCGCGGCAGCATTCATTGAAGCACGCAAGACAGCTGGTGCATGAAAAACTAAAGGTGTCATCCGGTGATAGCGGTATAAAATTTTCTTCCATTAAACAATGTTCCTTTTTATCGGTATTTTTAAATCTGCGTCCGCAGTTTTTACGCATTTTTTATGTAAAAATGTTCTATATGGTTTTGACAAATTGGTAAAGCAGGAAGCAAATAAATTACCGGAAACAAACATATGGAAAAAGTTTCTTTATATACCACAATATATAGTATGTATTTTCAGGATATCAGCAATCGGTTGCGATATATAGAGCCCTGTAAATATTTATATATTCTTATTTTCCATCGGCAAAAATCCTTGACATTAAAAATACAGGATGGTATTAGTAAACTTTGATGGAATAGTTAAATTAACATGCTGATTTAAAAGAAAAAAGCTTCAATCCCTGTTTATCGACAGGCTATAGAAAAAATGAAAATTTATAAAATTATAATAGAGGGCTTTGTATTAACGGGCCCGGTTTATGAAGGGAGGTGCTTACAACTCAGAATAGTTTAAAAGAATACTAGTCGATGGTTTAGAAAATGAATTTAATACAAACAACATTAGGAGGGATAATAGATGCCATCTTATGTAATTGCTGAAAAATGTGACGGTTGCAAAGGTGGGGACAAAACAGCATGTATGTACATTTGTCCCAATGACCTTATGGTTCTTGATACGACTGCTATGAAGGCTTACAATCAGGAGCCTGATCAGTGCTGGGAGTGCTTTTCATGTGTAAAAATATGCCCCACCCAGGCAATTGAAGTCCGTGGTTATTCTGACTTTGTACCCCTTGGAAGCAGCGTAATGCCGATGATGGGTACCGAAGATGTTATGTGGACCTGCAAGTTCAGGAATGGCCTTATTAAACGCTTTAAGTTCCCCATTCGGACTACCCCTGAAGGTCAGGCTAATGGTTACTTGAATCTCAAAGGGAAAGACCTGAATAGCGGCCTTCTTTCAACAGAAGAGGCCGATGGGCGCGTACTTCCGACACCTAAGGTTTAAGCGGGTTTGGTTTGAGCAAGTCCAATTGGAAAAAGATTAATTACGAATAAAATTTCTTAAGGAGGATTTAATATGGCATTACCTAATAAACCTTTGGGTGAAACAAAGGCCGTCAAAGATCCGGCAGTTGAAGAACGCGAAGTCGATATTCTTATTGTGGGCGGTGGTATGGCTGCCTGCGGAACCGCTTTCGAAATAAAGAAATGGGCGCCGGACGCAAAAGTACTGCTTTGTGACAAAGCTGCCATGGAGAGAAGCGGCGCTGTTGCTCAGGGACTTTCAGCTATCAATACCTACGTTGGAAAGAACAGCCCTGAAGACTATGTCAAGATGGTCCGCAATGACCTTATGGGCCTTGTGCGTGAAGACCTTATTTTTGACCTTGGTTGTCACGTCGATGACTCAGTTCATCTTTTTGAGGAATGGGGCCTTCCGATCTGGAAGAAATCTGCAGAAGGCAAGACCCTTGACGGCAAAAAGGGACTCACGATGGGCTCGCTGAAAAAGGGAGCCGAGCCGGTCCGTACCGGTAAATGGCAGATAATGATAAACGGCGAATCATACAAAAGAATCGTTGCCGAAGCTGCAAAGCTTGCTCTTGGCACCGAAAACATCATTGAGCGCTGCTTTATAGTCGAGCTGCTTCTTGATGCCAACAAGCCGAATCAGGTTGCCGGCGCAGTTGGTTTCTCTGTTCGCGAAAACAAGGTCTATATCATCAAGTGCAAAACCATGATGGTTGCATGCGGCGGAGCAGTTAACATTTACATGCCGAGAAGCGTTGGTGAAGGTAAAGGCCGCGCATGGTATCCTATATGGAATGCTGGTTCAACATACACAATGTGTATGAAAGTCGGCGCAGAACTTTCAATGATGGAAAACCGTTTCACGCCGGCACGTTTCAAAGACGGGTACGGCCCGGTTGGCGCATGGTTCCTTCTTTTCAAGGCCAAAACATTAAACGGCCTTGGTGAAAATTTTGCGGGAAGTGATGCAGCAAAAGCAGAACTTCAGAAGTATGCTCCTTACGGAACTGCTGCCGTTACACCTACATGTCTGCGTAATCATCTCATGCTGTTTGAAATGAAAGCCGGACGCGGTCCCATCATCATGGATACGGTTACGGCTCTTGCCGAACTCGGCAAAACAATGGACAAGAAAGAACTCAAGCATCTTGAATCTGAAGCATGGGAAGACTTCCTTGACATGACTTGCGGACAGGCAAACCTGTGGTGCGCCCAGAACTGTGAACCTGAAAAGAAGAATTCCGAAGTTATGCCTACAGAACCGTATCTGCTTGGATCACATTCAGGCTGCTGCGGCATGTGGGTATCAGGTCCGGACTATGACTGGGTACCGGCTGCTTACAAATGGGGCGATGGCGGAAAGGTTTACAACCGCATGACAACAGTTGTCGGCCTCTTCACATCAGGTGACGGCGTAGGCTGTTCAGGGCACAAGTTCTCTTCGGGCTCACATGCCGAAGGCCGTATGGCAGCAAAAGAAATGGCAAAATTCGTACGCGATCATGCCGATTTCAAACCAGCCATCAAACAGAGCGCAAAAGAACTGGTTGATCTTGTTTACAAGCCTGTAAGAACATATCTTGACAACTGCAATTATACTACGGCAGTTGATATCAACCCCAACTATGTTAAACCTTCAGGAATGGCCTTAAGACTCATGAAGGCCACGCATGAGTACGGTGCCGGAACAGCAACATACTACCAGACAAGCAGCAAAAATCTTGAAATAGTAATGGATCTTCTTGCAACAATGCGTGAAGACTGCGAAAAACTGGGTGCCGGTGATCTCCATGAACTTATGAGAGCATGGGAAATTTATCACCGTATATGGACAGTTGAAGCACATCTGCGACATATCCAGTTCCGTAAAGAAACCCGTTATCCCGGATTCTACTATCAGGCCGACTATCCGGGCCAGGATGACAAGAACTGGTTCTGCTTTGTAAACTCAAAGTATGACCCGGCAAAGAAGGAATGGAGCGTATTCAAGAAAGATTACATTAAGATCATTCCTTGATTTATCAGTTAAATAAGTTGGTTAGCAGGATATACCTCCAGGTGTCGAAAGACGCCTGGAGGTTTTTATTAAGTTTGGCATTGCATGGTAATTCAGTCCATGAGGCGATATCCGTTTGAAGATGTCCGCTTGCTTAAGGTTTTTACATCAGAGATACGGAGCGTAACAATCTTAAGCATTCGGACATTAGAGAATATTTCAAATTAATTAAATAAAGGATATCGCCTTGTATGTAGGCACAGGTTTTATAATATTTATTCAAATTAACTTTTTTAAGCACGGAGGGATAGCATGACAGCAGACAAAGCAGCTCCTGCTAGCGGAAGTGTTCTTGTCGTCGGGGGCGGAATAAGCGGTTTGACCACGGCCCTTGAGACTGCAGAAGTGGGGTATGAGGTCTTTCTGGTCGAAAAAAATCCTTACCTGGGCGGAAGGGTAGCGCAATTAAATCAATATTTTCCAAAGCTATGCCCTCCGACCTGCGGTCTTGAGATCAATTTCAGACGAATTAAAGACAACCCTAAAATCAAGGTTTTTACACTTGCTGAGGTTCAAAATGTTGAGGGCGAACCGGGCAATTATGACGTTCAGATCAAATTAAGCCCTAGATATATCAATGAAAATTGTGTGGCTTGTGATGAATGCGTTAAAGTATGCCCTGTTGAAAGAAAAAATGACTTTAATTTCGGCCTCGATAATTCAAAGGCTGTTTTCAGGCCTTTTGAACTGTCATTCCCAATGCGTTACGTTATTGATGATGCAGTATGCAAAGGGTCCGAATGTGCCAAATGCGTCGATGCATGTAAATACAACGCAATAGATCTTAAGATGGAATCAAAAACTATAAACCTTAAGGTCGGTGCAATAGTGTGGGCTACAGGATGGGCTCCGTATGACGCCAATAAAATAGACAACCTGGGATTCGGAAAATATCCGAATATAATTACGAACATGCTTCTTGAGAGATATGCATCTCCCAATGGCCCCACAAAAGGGAAAATAATACGTCCCTCCGACGGAAAAGCACCTGAAAGCGTTGCGTTTGTCCAGTGCGCCGGATCACGTGACGAAAATCATCTTCCTTATTGCTCTTATATATGCTGTATGGCTTCACTCAAGCATGCTACCTATATCAGGGAACAATATCCTGATGCCAAAATCTATATCTTTTACATAGATTTAAGGACTCCCGGACTCAGATATGAAAAATTTTATGACAAGATAAAAGCCGACGACAAAGTATTTTTCATCAAGGGTAAGGTGGCGGAAGTAAGTGAAGATCCTTCTACAAAAAATATTACAGTAGTTGCCGAAAATGCCGTGACAGCTGAAAAAGTCAGAGAGACTGTAGAAATGGTCGTTCTTGCTACAGGCATGCAGCCGACAGCAGCAATATGCAAACCCCCTGCAGAATTGAATTTTAACCCTGACGGATTCATTATCAATGATTTTGATAAGGGAGGAATGTTTGCTGCGGGATGTGCCAACAAGCCTGCCGATGTGGTATCGTCAAACCAGAATGCTACCGGTATGGCACTTAAGGCTATTCAAACCCTGGTGAGGAGGTAGGAGGTTATCCATGAATAAGAAATATGGCGTATATATATGCACTGGTTGCGGAATCGGAGAGGCTCTCAACATAGAAAAACTGAGCGCGGTTCCTAAAGAAGAAGGTGTGAGCATAGTCAAAACTCACCCGTTTCTTTGCGGCAGAGAAGGCTTGGAATTACTCAAGCAGGATATAGCCGGCGAGGGAGTCAATACACTCGTAATTGGAGCCTGTTCCCGCCGGGTTAATTTCGATATTTTCAGGTTTGACGGCTGCATTGTGGATCGTGTCAATCTCAGAGAGCAGGTTGTATGGACACATCCAAGCACAAAAAAAGCCGGAGAAGAAGGCGGCATTGACCATGTCCAGATGATGGCTGAAGATTATCTGAAAATGGGCGTCATCAAGGTAAAGAAGATA
>JAUPLM010000259.1 GCA_030836965.1 Thermodesulfobacteriota bacterium
AAAGCGACAAAAGGCAGCGAATCATTTACCTTCAAGTGGCATGACATGACCTGGTATTTTTCAACCAGAGAGAACAGGGATCTGTTTGCGGCCGGTCCGGAGAAATATGCTCCGCAGTATGACGGATATTGCGCCTGGGCCATGACGGAGGCGCGTAAAGCCCATACCGATCCTGAAGAATGGAAGATCATTGACGGGAAGCTTTACCTGAATTGCAGCAAAGCAGCGTATGGAAAATGGAGCAGGGATATTCCCGGTAATATCAAAAAAGCCGATACTAACTGGTTAAAGCTTTCCGGCAAAAATTGATTGCATGACTTTCATCAATTAGGAGATGACTGTGAGAATAACCACCCTGATCGAAAACAGACCTGGCAAGACCGATTCAAATCTCGCAGCCGAATGGGGATTGTCTCTCCATATCGTGTTCAACGGCCATGAGATTCTATTCGATACGGGCCTTTCGGGAGCATTCGCGAAGAACGCCGGACATCTTTCCGTAAATGTTGCTTCCATCTGCGCCGCGGTCCTGTCCCACTTCCATTATGACCACGGAGGAGGTATCAGGCGGTTCCTTGAGTTAAACTCCGGCGCGAAGGTGTATTCAGGGGAAGCGCCCAACGGGGATTGTTTCGCCAAAGTATTCGGGTTTCTGAAAAAGTATATCGGACTGGATAAGGCGCTCGCGAAGGACTTTCCGGACAGGTTTGAGACTGTACGTGAACCTGCCGAGATACTCCCGGATGTTTTTCTTCTCCCGCACATCCTTTGCAGCCGTTCCAAACCCGCCGGAAACAAACATCTCTTTTTGAGTAGAGCCGATACCCTTGTTCCAGATGATTTCGCTCACGAAATCATCATGGCAATCAAGGAAAACGGCAAGCTCGTAGTTTTCACGGGCTGTTCCCACAACGGCATTCTCAACATGGTGGATACGGTGGCCGCAGCGTTCAAAGGTGTCCCCATCAAGGCGGTGATAGGCGGATTCCATTTACTGGCGATGCCGCCGTTCAACTTTATGGCGGGAAGTAAGCGCGAAGTTCAGGAGCTCGCAAAGGCGATACTGGATTATCCCGTTGAAATGACATATACCGGACACTGCACGGGCGCCAACGCGTTTGGAGTTCTCAAATCAGTAATGGGGGATCGTCTCATAGATATACAGACAGGCAGTTCCTTTGAGGTATAGAGCAATAACGGATGATCATGAAGTAATACGCGTAATCAGGAGGATATATTATGGAACTATCCGTACTCATCGCCCGGATCGCATCGGTAATATATATATCGGCCGCTATGGGCGGATTCTTCAGCCCGGATTATTATCGCAGAGTTTCGGATGATATATACAAGAACGCCGCGCTGACCTTCATGATGGGTTTCATGGCCGTAATCGTTGGGTCACTTATAGTGAATTACCACAATACATGGGCCGGGAACTGGACTGTTTTGGTAACTATTTTGGGATGGCTCGCGCTTACAAGAGGAGTTATTTTAATCGCCTTTCCAAAATTCCAACAGCGTTTGTCCGCGCCGTTTCTCAGCGGCAGCGGCCTGAAAGTTTTTCCGTATATTGCGCTTTTTGTGGGACTCCTGTTTGCTTATTTCGGATTTGTGCGTGGAGGAGTCTGATATTACATTTCAAAACTTATACGAAAGGCTTTACAGCTCATTTCATCGTCAGCCCTTAAATTCTACAGGAGAAAAAAATGAATGATTTTGCAACCGGTGTTAAGCTCATGAACGATATTCCGGGTGTGCCCAAGGCGGTCGGCCCTTATTCCCAGCTCTCTATCGCGGGAGATACGATATATCTTTCCGGTCAGCTGCCTATAGACCCTAAAACCGGAAAATTGGTGAGCGGCACCATCGAGGAGCAGACCGAACAGGTATTTAATAACATCGAGGCCGTGTTAAAAGGCGTTGGATTGGGATTGATGGATGTTGCCCGTTCAAGCGTGTATCTCACAGATATGAGCACATTTACGAAGATGAACGCGATTTACGCGAAAAGATTCGGCGAACACAGGCCGGCCCGGGAAACCCTCGGAGTCAGCGCTCTTGCGATAGGCGCTGCAGTTGAGATAACGGTTATCGCCCATAAAAGAAAATGATAAAAGACTGACAAGGAGCAACTGAATGGAACCGGAGGAGAACAGATCATTCAATTTGCTTGTGGAACAGTATTTGGGCACAAGTTTACCGCGCAGGCTTGCCGATAATATCTCTTTCCCGAAGATAACGGCTGAAACCAGAGATATCATCCTGCGTATGCTCACCCTGATGAAGCGGGCGTCATTTCCTGCTACGGAGTTTAACTCCCAGATGATCTGGCTACTGTCCACCGTCACTCCGGCAATGCTGCCTTCAGCATGGGGCGGCCGAATTCCACCTCTCACTTCTCAGGGCCGGCACAAAAAACTTGACGCCTATGTTGCTCAGCAAACCTGGTCTTCAGGTAATGGGCAGCCCGTGTTTATAGATTTAGGATGCGGATTTCCTCCGGCAACAACAGTCGATACGGCAAAGTCTATGCCGGACTGGTCCGTTTTGGGAGTGGACCGTTTATTTGCCTGCTTTGTGCTTTATGACACGGAAGGCAATTACGCATGTTTCAACCGTGAGGGGGAATTTTTATATTTCCAGCCACTGAAAAAACCTTTGCATGATAACCATAAGGATGCCCGAAACCGGTTCGAATCGCTATTTGCAGTTCTTTCTCCATACATAAAAGCTTCTGATGATAACGCAAGCGAGACTGTTGAAAAGGACGGCAACCGGCTCGTCTATAATCATGTCCGGGATTTCGAATCTCAAAACCTGAGATTTATCGAATCGGATATCGAGAGTCTCCGGTTGGCGCCGGCGCGGGTCATCCGGTGTATGAACGTTCTCCTCTATTTTGAAAAAAGCGTCAGGCAACGGATGCGGTCATCAATGGGAGCTTCGCTGGATGACGGCGGTATATTGATTTCCGGATTCAACCATCCATTTGGCATATACGCCCGATATGCTGTCAATAAAAAGGGCGCGACAGGGATAAAACCCTGTGAATTCGCATTCAGTCCGGAGAATCTGCGTCCTCTGGGCATCGGACCCTGGGTGACTATCAAAGACGAAGACGAGGATGCC
>JAUPLM010000260.1 GCA_030836965.1 Thermodesulfobacteriota bacterium
AGGAGGAATAATCCTGATATCTTCCCTCTTCCGTTTTATCTATTTTTTCTTCCAGTTCCTTAACAGCTTCTATTTCCCTTTCCCTCGCCTCTTTTTCTTCTCTGACGGCTTTTTCCAGTTTGGTGACCGCTTCTATTTCTCTTTCCTTGATTTCTTTCTCATCTCTCACCGCTTTTTCGGCAGCTTCTTGTTTCTCATACGCCTTTCGCTGTTCAATGAATTCCCGGTATTTAGACTCATCAAATATGATTTCTTCTTCTATGCGGATAGTTTTATCCATTTCTTTAGGAACTATATTTGAAAAATGTTTTATGCCGTTTTCATCAGTCCAGATATATAAATCGGCATAAACACCCGAAGGAAGGAGGCTAACCAACAGATAAAACAGAATAAAGGCGAATATATTTTTCATATTATCCCCCTTTCGTTCGATAAAAAACCTCTTTTATAATTGGAATATAAGAAGAAGAATTTTGTGTGTCAATGAGGATTTTTACCGCAATTTGCGGGCTATCTATCTTTATTACGGAATTCTCTTCAGCGCGGCTTGAGAGAAAGCAGTAAAACTATGCCGCATACAAATGTTGCGGCCGCGACAGTCACGAATCCGAGCGGGTAACTGCCGCTTTTTTCAACAAGCAGGGAAAAAGCCGGCAGTCCGATCAGGATGCCGGCAAAAGTGAAAAAAAGTGATCCGCCGGTCGCCATTCCGGCTAATTCAGGCTTTGCAACGCGCGCCACCTCAGCTAGATAGACGCCATTCCAGCCGATAGCGGCGGCTCCGAAAAGCGCGCAGACGATCAGCACCGCAAAAAAGGGCCATTCCGGTGAGAAGGCCGCCGATATCAGCCCGCACGCGGTCATGGCGATGCCTAAAATACCAAGCATAAGGCGGGGATTTATACCCCGGTCGACCAGCGCACCCCATACGATTCTTCCGATGATCCCGCCTGTCTGTGCCGTCGCCAGGATAATCCCGGCCCGGACCAGCGTCATCTTTACATCTTCGATTAAATATATAACGATAAAGGAGATCAGGCTCAATTGCATCGTGGAAAAGAAAAATGAAGCGATGACGATATAGCGCAATTGAGGGTGAGAAACAGCCATTTTTACTGACTCAACCACATTCTTCCAGGAAAGCCGTGTCAGAGCGGAACGCTCTGTGTCGAACCGTTTCCGGTAACGGTGCAGGAAAATACCGAGAATTAAACATAATGCCCCCACCAGTATCGCCGAAATTTTCCAGCCGAAGAGAATAACCAGATGAGGAACAACAGCGCCTGCCATGGCGCCGCCGACCGGAACACCGGTCTGCTTGATTGAAAAGACGACCGACATCATTGAAACAGGCGTGGTTCTGACCAGCAGATGGGAGCTGGCAGGCGTCACGGGCCCGTAACCGATTCCCATTACCAGTGCCCCTATGATCATCATGGGGAGAACAGGGATTGAAAATGTCCCCAGTCCCAGAGCGCACAGAACCAGACAGACCTGGCTTACCCTGATTGCCCCGAACCGGTTGATAAAATATCCGCTTACAGGCGCGATAACCGTCGCGCCCAGATAAATCAGGGACATGAAGATGCCGACATAGGTGGAAGGAACCTTTAATTCGCCGGCCGCTGCCGGCATCAATACCGGAATGGCTACCGTGCTCATTGTTACCATTGCCTGGATCAGCAGAGTGAGTACTACCGGAAGGATAACTCCCGACATCGGACTGATAAGATGTTGTTTTTTCACGGCGGGAATATATGAAAAACAGGTTTGTGTGTCAATGCAGTTATTTGCTTATTTTTACATTTTCACAGGCCTCAACCTTGATTTCAATAACTTATAAGATTTATCCAGGGCTACTCACCGCAATTTATATACCGGACTGTCCTTTCCGAAGTTTATGATAAGCGGCGTCTGGCTGTGGCCGACTGTTTTTGATATCTCTGTAGTGGTCTGTTTCGAGTAAGACCCAAGCTCGGTCAGACTCACGGCACTATCATGGTTGCTGTCGGCCTCCTGCCGGTTGTTAAGTCCCTCAAGCAAAGTGTATGTAAATAAACCGTTTCCCTTATATCCGTCCATCGCCGCCTGTTTGCCGCTCGCCGACGCGTAGATGTGAAGCCCCATCTTCTTTGCAAGCACCGACATGCGCGCGTCATAAAGTCCGCTTACGATGTAATCGACTCCTCCGGCATGGCAGGTGTCGAAGATAAAGAGTTGAGATAGAGATTTAATCTTTTTGGACATCTCAACTATTTCGTTGGAACTGATCATGGTCTCTTCGCTTACCTTGCCGTCAAATTCATGGGTAAGAATGTAATACTGGTTTTGAAGCAGAACACCATGTCCGGCCGCGAACAGGATGAAGCTGTCGCCGGGTTTTATAACTTCTGAAAGCCGGTTTATCTTTTTTATTATGCTGTTTTTGCCGGCATCGGCGTCGGTAATGAGTTCATAGTGAATATTCCCCTGCTTATAAAGGGTTGCAGCCTGCTTCATGAGCCTTGCTTCAATATCTTTCGCGTCCTTTACAGCATATTTGAGGTCTATCGCATTCTCCTTGTACCTGTCTATCCCTATTGCAAGGATATAAAGATGAGGCTCCTCCTGTTTTACCGCCGACATTAATTTAACAGTCTGCATGGCGCTCTGAACCGTGTTATCTTTATTGAATGCGGTTATGCTTATCTCATTTTCTCCCGGGACTGCTTCTATTTCCCTGCAGTCATCGCAGGCATCCCCTTTTGTTCTGGCATTTGCCGGGTTTATATCCGTCTTTTCTTTTATCTTAACGCTTCTCATATCTTCGTATATGGTTCTGCTGTCCAATTGCGCAAGCTGTGTCTTTTCAGCGCCGCTTCTTGCGACCTCCTTGTAAAATCCATCCGATTCTATGAGTTTGCCGTTATGAAAGAGCCTCACCTCTCCTATGCCTCCTCCCGTGCTTTTGATGTAATAGCAGACTTTGACCTTCGGTGATGCCGGAGAAGGTGTAACAGGATTTATCGCGACAACAGGCGGAGGGCTCCCTATCGCGTCTTTCATGGTTATTGTGATAAGATTCCTGATGTCGTCTCCCCTCAGTTTTGCCGCCACGATGTCCGGGCGGTAGAAAACGTCGTAAAATTTGTCAACGCCGTATGATGCTTCTCCTTCTTTAACACTCAGGTATTCGGCGCCTTTTTCAGAAGCGTTATAATAGCCTTCGCTTGTAATCGTCAGCCACTCGCCGTCTTCAAAACCTATGAGTGCTGCAATTTCCTGCCCTGTTTTTGCATCATAAATTCTTACGGAAGCATCATTCGGATTTGTAAAAATATGCCTGCCGTTAGGATGATACTGTGCCCATCCCATATTTCTGCCGGCAACATAAAACCCCTTTCCCTGCCAAGGAGGAGGAAAATCAACCAGCCCTTCCCCGGTTTTGGTATCAAATACTTTTGACGGCAACCCGTAAATAAACACCCGATTGCCATCCGGCGAAAAAGAGACTGTCTGGGGCGAAAAATACCAATCCATTATGCCGTCAAAACCGGGGAAAACCCTGGCCTTTGTTCCTTCTTCTACATCCCACAAAATAACATTCCCGTCCTGCACGGAATTGGTTATGGCATACCTGCCGTCGGGCGAAAATTCGGCGGAAAAGATGCCGCCATACATCAAACCGGCTTCATGCCCGTGAAACTGTTTGATCTCCCTGCCGCTTTTGATATCCAGCAAACGGACTATTCCATCTGGTCCTCCCGCAAGTATATATCTATTATCAGGCGAGAAAGTCGCGACAAGGCTCTTGTAGGGTGCCATGTTAGGGGGAGAATATCCTTCAAG
>JAUPLM010000261.1 GCA_030836965.1 Thermodesulfobacteriota bacterium
TCGGTTCATTTGCCCGCCGGCCATTTTATCTGGAATTCGATCTCCTCTTCCCGCTTCCCCCTTTCATGCTCAATATTTACTGCGGCTACTCCCGGCACTGTTATCCGTTCGCCGTCAATTTGAATACGGAAACTTTTCCCCTCTTCAAGGCAGTCTGCAAGCCTTCTGAGTTTTTCGATAAATTGATTTAAAGGATACCCCTTTTCAACGTCTCTGCCGGTTTTCTTTGTACGCGCTGACATGCTCTCCTCCTTTATCTTAACTTAATATTTACGTTATTATATATGATATGGAAAAGCGGAATGCAATAATTTAAAGATTATAGACCGTTATGTAACATTTGGTATGGCCGGCCTGCTTCCCCTTGAATCTGTATGAATAATGCTTAATTATATTGTTACAGACGGAAACTGAGAGGAGGTATATACCATGAAAACAATAATCTTAGCCGTAACGGCTTTTTTCATAATATCAGGATTTATGCTTATTAACGGCAATAAAACTGAGGCGGTAAATGAAATGACAAAGCAAAACAACGATCTCAAAACGGCAACTTTTGCGGGCGGCTGTTTCTGGTGTACGGAATCTGATTTCGAGAAGGTAAAAGGCGTAACGGAAGTAATATCAGGTTACACCGGCGGTCATAAAGAAAATCCGGCTTATGAGGAGGTTTCAGCCGGAACCACAGGTCATGTTGAAGCTATACAGGTCATCTATGACCCTTTGCAGGTTACGTATAAAGAGCTCCTCCAGGTATTATGGCGTCACATCGATCCCACCGATTCCGGGGGGCAGTTCGTTGATCGCGGCACACAGTACAGGTCTGCCGTTTTTTATCACAATGAAGAACAGAAAAAGCAGGCAGAGGAGTCAAAAGCAGAGCTTTCAAAATCAGGCCGGTTCAAAAAACCGGTTGTAACGGAGATCATTCCTTTTACTAAATTCTACAGAGCCGAAGATTACCATCAGGACTACTATAAGAAAAATCCTCTTCGTTACAATTTCTACCGTTTAAATTCGGGCCGTGACCGGTTTTTGAAAAATACCTGGGCCGGAACATTGGAAAACAAAGTCAGCCCTGAGGAAAAGATGAAGTATACGAGACCCGGGGATGAGGCGCTTCGCCGGAAGCTGACTCCTTTACAGTACAAAGTGACTCAGGAAGAAGGCACTGAACCGCCTTTTCATAATGAATACTGGGACAACAAGCGGCACGGTATATATGTGGATATAGTGTCCGGAGAACCCCTGTTCAGCTCTATTGACAAGTACGACTCAGGGACCGGATGGCCGAGTTTTACAAAACCACTTGCGCCGGAAAACATAGTGGAAAAAATTGATAAGGGCCTCTTTATGACCCGTACCGAGGTCAGAAGCAAAAACGGAGACTCTCATCTGGGGCACGTGTTCCCGGACGGGCCGAAACCTGCAGGTCTGAGATACTGCCTCAATTCGGCATCCCTGAGGTTTATCCCGAAGGAAGATCTCGCAAAGGAGGGATACGGCCGGTATCTCGAATTGTTTAAAGGTTTGAAATAAGTTTTGTTGCCGTGTTATTCCACAACCCAGACGGTGCAGTTGCGGGCGGTTCTGACAATCTTTCCGGAGATGCTTCCGAAGAGGAACTCTTCTTTGCGGGAAAGCCCTTTCCTTCCGACGACGAGCGTGCCGTATTCCAGAGTGTCACGCTCGGAGAGGATACACTCGGCCATTGAAGGGCAATAGCGTACTGTTAATCGTGTTGAAACATCTTCGGAATCAAAGCCTGAATCTATAAGTATTCGCCTGTATTCCCCGAGCATCAGTTCGGCTTTACGCCTGTAATCCTGATACCATTTCTCTTTTTCCGTCTCGGCAGGGAAGAAGTCTTCTTCAGGCTCACGTATGACATGAAGGGCTGTGACTTTAAATCCTTTAACACCTCCCAGAATGTCCGCCACATACTGCACGGCTCTCCCGGAGTTGTCCGACTCATCCACAGCGATCAGTATGTTTCTGTTGACATCATTCTTCATTTCGTAATCCTCCCTGCCTGCCGGCAATGCCGGATCTGAATTCGTTCAGGTCATCAAGCAACTGTGCCGTGTTATCGTAAAATATGTTCGAGCCCCTCGAGAAATGCATCAGTATCCTGTTGAGGCTGTCAGGAATATAGGGATATACTTTTTTAAGATTGGCTACCCGGTTGTTGAATACGATATTCATATCTTCATCTCTTAATTCCAGGGCTGCCGGGCTGTTCGCCTTTTTGATGTCGGCAATCAGTACATCTCCCATACCTGCCAGATACATAAAGATGTTTCCCAGGCCGAACAGATCATAACCGAACATGTTTTCCCTGTGCCGGAAATTGTAATCAAAATCAATCCAGCGGCACCGGCCGGTATCCCGGTCAGCAATGATGTGGTCCCGCCGGACATCTCCGTGTTTTTCCCCGTGCTCGTGCAGAAAACGGAGGGCCTCCACGCATTCCATGAAACTATCCAATATCTCCGGGAATTGCCCGTAAAAATAGGTTTCATGATCCATCCCGTACGCTCTCTCCCTGACCTGGTCTGCCAGTGTTTGACCATATATGAAATCGATGATCCGTACGATGTTGCCCTTATCATCTGGAGCTGAAAAGCCGTGCATGAAATTGACATGATTTCCGACCAGATTAAGAATTCGCGCCTCTTTGCGGGGGCTCCTGAAGCACTCGAACTCAATGCCGCCGACCCGGGCTAAAAACTTCTCGTAAAAAACCAGTTTTATGATCTTTGTTTTTCCGGTCTTCAAATCAATGGCGCGCTTTACCCAGAATTTAACCTCATCGTCGAGACCGAAACGTCCCTCTTTTGCGTTATGCCGAACCAGATACGGCACATCATTTAAAATGACGATATCTCCGTATTCGATGCGGTAAAAATCACCTGTATCCCTGAAAACATTAAAACGGTGGTTTGGTTTTTGAGAAACCAGCCAGGGCAAGGCAAGTTGATGAAGCGATTCCTGGGAAAAATCCTCACTCATGCACGCATTCCTGCAATTTAAAGTTTAACTGCATTTTTATGTTTCATCTGTTGACTCTCCTCTCTCTCACCTCTTAAAGAACAAGAGGACCTTTCCCTGCACGCCGCCTCGTCCAGTTGATGGATCGAAGTACCGGCCGGCGCGATACGATCCACTTCTCAAGCCTGTATTTGCCTGGAAAATTTAAAAGCATTATGCCCGCGACGATCGTCAGGATGCCCTGACCCGGAAGTACCAGCATAATGGTTCCGACCACAACTAAGAAGTATCCGAGCAGATTCTTCGCCAGCATCAGGACCCATCTTGCCGCCGGATTCCGGTCAACCCACATCGCCCTGGTCCGTCTTCCATGTGCAAAATAGTCGGAAGGGATTTTAACTACCAGCATAGGCACAACCACCAGGGTTGAAACAAATGTGACTACAGATACCGCAGCCATCCACCACAGAATATTTCCATTGTTTTGAACCCACTGGATCATATAATATGCCTCACAATTTACCCGTACTTCGAAGAATTTTCTCACACTGAGTCACAAAGACACAGAGATTTTATTCATCATTCTTTGGGTCTTCGTGCCTTTGTGTGATCATATTGAACTTCGGCCTTCAATATTCA
>JAUPLM010000262.1 GCA_030836965.1 Thermodesulfobacteriota bacterium
CCCATTTTGTCATCTTTTATTCCCGGCCTCCGGATCCCGGACGGCTGCCTGTGCATTTAATTACCGGGGCTTTTAGACAGGATTAACAGGATTGACAGGATTATGCCTGCCCGCTTGAGGCGGGACAGGAAATAAGCCATTCTCTGTGGAGAAGGAGACAAACCCGGTGGAGAAATAAGATGTAACCTGTAAAGTGATCGGTTGCACATACCGGGCTCCGCGAAGCGGATATGTGTTCCTGGCCGTGCTTCCGGCGCGGTCCGGCAAAATCATCATGTTAATCCTGTCAGATAATTTTTTATCAGTGAGGAATCTTATGTTTCAGGATACTTTATGATAATGGATTTTATCGAGAGTTCCATTTTTTCTATGAGAGGGGCAAGGGTCGATTCGCTGTTTGCCGAGATGGGAATGGCGTCATGGATGCGGCATAATTTATCCACCGTCTCTTTATCCGCAAGGTCCTGCTTATTTAAGACCCTGAGTATCGGAATATTGTCCAGATTGAGATCCGACAAAAGTCTTTCAACCGACTCTATCTGATCTTCAAAACGGGGATTACCGATATCTATTACATGGAGCAGGAGATCCGCATTATTCAATTCCTCAAGGGTAGCACGGAATGCGACGAGCAGGTCCTTCGGGATATTTTTGATGAAGCCGACTGTGTCGGTTATTATTACTTCGGTCTCTTTCGGGAATTTGAGCCGCCTGCTTGAAGGGTCGAGGGTCGCAAAGAGCCTTTTTTCGGCAAGGACTTTGCTTTTTGTGAGCGTATTTAAAAGAGTCGATTTGCCGGCATTGGTATATCCTATTATTGAAATTACGGGCAGACTCTTCTTGCTCCGTTTCGCTCTTTGCTGCTGGCGTTGCCGGATCACCAATTCAATGGCTTTTTCAAGCCGGTTTATACGGTCCCTGACCTGCCTGCGGTTCAACTCAAGCTTTGTTTCTCCGGGACCTCTTCCTCCTATGCCGCCTGTTAAACGAGACATGGCGGTATTTTTGGTGACAAGGCGGGGCAGCAGATATTTGGACTGGGCCAGCTCGACCTGGAGCTTGCCTTCCCTGGTCCGGGCTCTCTGCGCGAATATGTCTAGAATAAGCTGGGTCCTGTCGATCACCTTTATATCCGTCTGATCGGTTATCGATCTTATCTGCGACGGATTGAGCTCCTGGTCGAAAACCATCATGGTAGCGCTCTTTTGAAGCGCTAAAAGGGAAAGCTCACCGAGTTTGCCGTATCCCATCAGAAATCTTGAGTCCGGTCTGCTTCTCAGCTGGATTACAGTATCAAGTACTTCAATGCCTCCCGATATCGCAAGCTCCCTTAACTCGTCCATTGAATCAGCGGCTTTATCCTTCGATTCGGTCGAAACGCTCACCAGGATTGCCCGTTCCCCTGCCTCTCCGGCCCGGTACACGGGTTTTGCCTGCGCAAGCTCGGCTTCTATCGCCTGAATCATTTCAATGCATCCTATATCAAGCAGGTTCGGTTTAACGGGAGGAAGAATATTGTACGGGATGCCGCCGGAGCTTTTCGGAAGAATGTGCCCGATGTGAATTTCATGAGGCTCTCCGTCTTTTTTTAAAGTCACGGCGGCCATCATGTCGAGTTTCAACAGCGCAAGATCCGTCAGATCATCTCTTGAGAGGGGTTCATTTTTCAGGTGGGTATGAACGCATCTTAAACCGTTTAACCTTCCGGGAGCTGTTCTGTAATCGCTTAAATCGGGTATTACGATGCGCCTGTTGTCTCCGACAATAACGCATGTTATCCTTCCCTGACGGTCGATGAGAAGGCCTGTCTGGCGTCGTATCTCGGCTGAAAGGAGGCAAAGCTCGCGTGCGGTTTCAGGTGTGACCAGATATTCCGGAGGTATGCGCCGGCGGTAATGGTTTTCAAGTCTCCGGATCTGGCCGGCTTTAAGCCCTGATGTATTTCCGGAGAGTTTTTTCATTTCCTTCGTCCACTATCCTTCGTTCCAAAGCTTTTACATAACATCTGATATGGGTCAGGGCTATGCATGTTTTTATATGACTTCCATCGAACTCATCAATTTTGATGATCTTGTAAAAAGTTGAATTTAAGACGGCAAAGGAAAAAGCTCATTATGCAAGGCGCACTAATCTTGAGGAATGAAGCGTACTTGCTGGTACGCTGCAATGACGAGAGATGAAGTGCAACACAGCAGAATGACTTTTTGCGAAGCCGTCAATTCCCCTTGGGCATATATTTATCTATAGCCATGTCTTTAAAAAGTGTGTAGGCGCTTATGAAAGTCAGGGTTATTTTTCCTGTCGGACCGTTTCTCTGTTTTTCGAGCAGAATTTCGGCGGTGTTCTTTTTAGGATTGTCTTCATTTTTGTTATAGACTTCATCTCTGTAAATAAAAGCCACTACATCTGCATCCTGCTCAAGGGCTCCTGATTCTCTTAAATCGTTAAGCTGGGGCCGCTTATCGGATCTGTCTTCAAGTTTCCTGTTGAGCTGGGAGAGCGCGATGACAGGTATTTCAAGCTCTTTAGCCAGGGCTTTTAAAGATCTCGATATATCCGCGATCTCAAGATCCCTCCGTTCCGCCGGAAGTGTTCCTCTCATGAGCTGGAGATAGTCGATGATAAGAAGCCCGAGCCACTGGTTCATTTTAAGCCTTAGCGCTTTTGACCTGATTTCCATGACCG
>JAUPLM010000263.1 GCA_030836965.1 Thermodesulfobacteriota bacterium
ATACGGGAGTGGGAGACCTGGATCGAATGCGGATAAAGTTGCAGGAAAATGCAAAATTTTTCGGCAAGGAATATGAAGAGATTCCCGGGAGTCTCGCGCTGTTGAAGAAAATGATTATTGAACCGCTTCGGGATAAAGACTTTATATTCATAAAACCGGGCGCATCGATTCTTCAATCCATGTATCTATACCCTGGCGGAAAGGTTTCAACCGATAAAACAGATCTTGATCCGGACCCGATCTCTTTAAAACCGCCGGGACCGTCCGGGTACGCTCATTTGGAAAAAAAATCAGCAGGATCCTGCCCGTGAAGCAGAACTCAGGCATAAAACGGTATCGGATGACACTCCTTCCTATGGGGATTGTCCTGCAGGCGGATGGCGACCGGACGATAATGGAAGTGTTGACCGCAGCCGGCATTGCAATGCGTTCGGACTGTGGCAGCAAGGGAAAATGCGGAAAGTGTCTGGTTTCCGCCGATCCGGCTGCCAATCTCTCCCCCCTCATTGATGCAGAGATCCGCCTGTTCGAAAAAAGAGAGGTTCCGCCCGGAACACGCCTGGCCTGCCAAGCAAGGATTCAAGGGGATATAACTGTTACGCTTCCCGCTTGGGACAGGGAGGGAGATCCGGTCCTGCCCAAATCAGACGCAGCGGGAAATTTTACCGTCTCCCCTGCCGTGAATCGGACCATCGTCGACGGCAACCGGTGGCAGGAATCCTTTTCCGGCTATCAACCCGGAGATTTCTATGGGTGGATCCGCCATGAAGCCGGATCGGCCTGTGGCAGTCCGGCCTTCTTCGAGGAAACTGAGGCTCTTCGCAGACTGAGCCTGCCCGCTGCCCGGAAAGGACAAAGCACAATAGTCGGTCACGATGTCCGAGGCATTACCGCGGTACTGGAAGGTGCACATTCCAGATCGGCAGGCCTGGCGGTCGATATCGGAACTACGAGTATAGCGGTATATCTTTGCGATTTTCATACCGGAGAGATTCTGGCAACCGCCGGGATGTTAAATCCCCAGCAGCGATTCGGCGATGACGTTATGAGCAGGATCGCCTTTGCGTCCCGAGAACCTGATGGATTGGCTCAGCTCAACACACTTATCATTCAGAGTATAAATACGTTGCTCGGCATATGCCTTGAAAAAGCGGGAATCGACAAAAAAAATATAGACGAGATGACCGTGGTTGGAAATCCGACCATGCAGCAGATATTTGCCGGCTTTCATCCCCACAACCTGGGAGCATCGCCCTTCACTCCGTTTTACCGGTCTGCGATAAATTTTCGCGCGGCGGACATAGGTCTAGACCTAAACCCGGGAACCAATGTGTACCTGTTCCCGGTTGTTTCGGGCTTTATAGGCGGCGACATCTTAGCGGATGTTCTGTCGGACCGCACTTATGCCCGGGATGAAATTACACTTATTATGGATATCGGAACCAACGGCGAACTGATCCTCGGCAACAGCAGCGGTCTCTGGGCTACCAGCTGCGCCACCGGCCCGGCCCTCGAGGGCGCGCATATTTCCTGCGGGATGCGGGCATCCGCCGGGGCCATCTATTCAGCCGGCATCGACCCGTCAAACCTTTGCGTCACCTGCCGTTTCTTTGGAGAAAACGATGGGAATTTTGCCCGGGGCATCTGTGGCTCCGGTCTCATTGATATCGTAGCAGCCATGCTTAAGGCCGGAATCATTCTTCCCGGTGGATCGCTCAGATCAGATCTGCCGGGCGGGATTGTTTCGGGCTCCGGCGGAACCCGCCGCATGGTGATCATACCTGCCGGAAAATCGGCCACCGGCCTCGAAATTTCGATTACCGCCAATGACATCCGGCAGTTTCAGCTGGCCAAGGCAGCCCTCGCTGCAGGAATCGAACTGCTAAAGCGCAGGTCAGGTTTCGCTAAGATTGAGCGTGTGGTACTCACCGGGGCATTCGGGACTTCATTTAACCCTGTAAGCGCATCAATCGCCGGGCTCTTGCCGGAGAAAAGCACATTCGGGCGCATGGAAGTCATTCCCAATGCTGCAGGTTTGGGCGCGGTTCGTGCCCTGCTTAACAAAAACCGACGACAGGAAATTGAATCCTTATACCATAAAATAAAATTTCTTGAGCTTGCGGCGGATCCGGATTTTTCAACCACATTCGTGGATATGATCCCTTTTTCGCAGCCCAATTAAATATTTACAAAAGGAGACATCAAAAATGGATTTAAAAAATATTACACCGGATGAAACCCTTGATGTGAGAGGTTTAAGCTGTCCGATGCCTACTTTAAAAACGGCCAAAACCATGAAAAGCATGGCGCCGGGCCGGATTCTCGAAGTCCTTGGAACGGACCCGGGCACAAAGAAAGATATGCCGAAACTGGCCGCAAAATCCGGTCACGAATGGCTTGGGTTTCTTGACGATGAGGGCTTTTATAGATTTTATCTGCGAAAAGGGGAAGGCCCGAAAAAGGAGAACGTATAGATGGCACAGAGGTTAGGTATATGTGTTACCACAAAAAACAGTTTTAATCATGTAATCGGCATAGCTCAAGCGGCAAAGAATGCCGGTAAAAATGCGGAGATCTTTTTTACAGGTGAAGGGGTTCATCAAAGCCAGCTAAAAGAATTTACCCGGCTTTTGGAATATGCCGAGGTGGCTATATGCGAGGTGAGTTATATTTCATTCGGCTATAAAGGGATTGAAATACCCGGGTTAGGAGATAAAGACTTCATGACCCAGGCAAGAAACGCGGAAATGGTCGAGGAATGTGACCGATATATCGTTTTATAGAGGAGAATCTCATGAGTAAAAAGGTAGCCGTGATTATAAAAGATAAAGAGCGTCAGTACGAAGGTCTTAGAACCAGCCTGGGCCTTTTACTGGAATTTCACACTGTAAGTATGTTTGTTCTGGATCATGAGATTGAGATGACCGAAGCATATCACGACAACATGTTATTTATCGATGAAATGGAGGGATTCCGGTACAGCAATGTGCCGGCTAATGTTGATAAATATGAATTCAAGGCGCAGACCTTGGATGAAATCGCAATGAGACTGGATGAATATGATATGATCATCCCCTACTAGACGAGGATATAGATGAAAACCCTGCACATTTTCAGATCTGAACCGGTTCCGATGACAATAAAGATCGTCCGGACCGCATCCAGCAACGGAGAAAACGGACAATTTAAGCTTTATCAGGAAGATATAAATTACGACCGTTTGGTGAATGAAATATTTTCCAGCGATCGGGTTATATGTTGGTGGTAATGGAGTAGCTCCATAGTTTGCATAACTAACGTTCCTGAGAGCTTTAAAACTTACCGGTTGATATACTTCGGACGCACCTGATCATAGTTAAATCCGTTTTGGCCCTTGTTTTATCCTTTGTACTGATTATTTTATATTAAATAGAAGCGCCCGGTTAATATTTTATCTCTCGCGAAATATCAGTAATTGATGAAAAGCAATTTACCCGGATTTCGCAATGATCTCAGTATATGAGGAGCGATACGGAAATACTATTTCATGATGTTTAAAAAATAAGACAAGGAGAAAATAATGATAAAGAAATTTACAATCACGATACTTATAATAATTTGTGCTTATTGTGAAAATGCATATGCTCAGGAAGTGAGCTTTGAAAAATATCTGTCCAATTTTGACTACCAGGCCCGCGTTGATATGAAGATTGATAGTGCAGAACTGGTCAAAGGCATCAAAGAGGGTAAAATCCAACTGGTCGACATCCGTTTCAAGGAGGAATACGAGGCATGGCGCATGGGGTTTGCGACAAATATTCCGTTGAACGAACTGCCCGCCCGGATAGGAGAGCTGGCTAAAGATAAAATTATTGTTACGGCTTGTCCGCATATGGACCGTAGTATTTTGGCAATGGCCTACTTGAGAACCAAAGGGTTTAATTCAAAATATATGCCTGGTGGTTTGGTAGGGCTGGCCGAATATCTGCGTGGAGACAAGGCTAGAGAATTCATTCAGCAATACAACAAATAAAATGTAGCGCATCGCTTTAATTGACAACATTTAAGAATGACGATGGTCGAACCCCCGGGAAAGAATTGGCGATTCTGCGATTTATATGTAAGGAAGGATGTAAATGATGAACAAGAAGGAGCGGTTTCAGGCTGTAAGAGAAAGAAGGCAACCCGATTTCATGCCGGTTTGGCCAAGAGTTATGTCCCAGATGATCTTCAGCCACGGACTTCTGCTTCCTGAAGTAACCGGGACAGATTGGTATGACGCCGAGAAAATTACCGGGGCGGTGCTGGCAAATATCACATA
>JAUPLM010000264.1 GCA_030836965.1 Thermodesulfobacteriota bacterium
ACGAAGCGCGCGAGCTTGTTTCTTTATTATTTTTAAAAACAAATGAAATCTGGAACGTACTTGAAGAGGCATACATTCCGGGAGGAGAGGGCACGGAGGGTAAGACGACGCAGAATGTCGTAGTGGGAGGCATTGATGAAACAGGTGCTGATGCTGTGAATGAGCTGAGTTATATCGGGCTTGATGCGTATGCTGATATCCGGACGGTACAACCCAATTTCGGTGTGCGGTTGAGCAAAATGTCGCCGGAGTTTTTTTTCATGAGAGCGGTTGAATATGCCAAAGACGGTGTTCTTCTCCATTTTCACAATGATGATGCCATTGTTCCGTCACTTATCGAGGCCGGTCATACCGAAGCCGATGCAAGAAACTACGGAGTAGTCGGATGTCTTGAGCCGAGCGCCCAGGGGAAAACTTTCGGATCCACTTTCGCTGTTCAGTTCAACGGGATCAAGTGCCTCGAATTTGCTCTCAGCAACGGTATTGATAACATTTTCGGGCAGCAAAACGGAATACAAACCGGGAGTCCGGATAAATTCAAATCATTTGACGATCTCTGGAATGCTTATGACAAGCAATTTTCTCATTTCACAAGCCTGATGGTGAAAGGCATGGCCTGCCTTGATCGGGCAATAGCCGAAAATGTCCCGTCTCCGTTTGCTTCCGCCATGATTGAAGGCCCGATCGGGAAAGGATGTGATGTCACAAAAGGCGGCGCCGTTTATAACTCTACCGGGGTTCAGCTTATGGGATTTTCCAATATTGCGGACAGCCTCTATGCGGTCAAAAAGGCCGTTTTTGAAGATAATAAATACTCCATGGAAGATTTGACGGAATGGCTCAGAGACGATTGGGCCGACCGTGAGGCAGCCAGAAAATATTTTATCAACAAGGTCGCTAAGTATGGAAATGATCAGGATGATGTTGATGAAATGGCAATCCGGGTTATGAATCATTTCTGTGATACGTTGAAACGGTATCGTAATTTCCGGGGAGGCGCATTCTGGCCGGGCATTTTTTCCGTAGGATTTCATATCTCAATGGGTGCATTTACAGGAGCAACTCCTGACGGCAGATATTCGGGAGATACGCTCGGAAACGGCGTGACGCCCAGCAACGGAGCAGCGGTAAACGGTCCGACTGCGATAATGAATTCCATCACGAAGCTTCCGCTGAAAAGGGTGTATAACGGATTAAACCTTAACATGCGGCTTCCGGGCAGACGTATAAAAAGCAGCAAGCTGATGCGTCTGATCCAGATGTACTTTCAGAAGGGCGGATTCCAGGTGCAGTTTAACATGGTCGATTCTAATATCCTGAGGGATGCCCGCCTCCATCCCGACAAATACCGTGACCTGATAGTCCGGATCAGCGGTTACTCCGGAACCTTTGTTGATTTAAGTGATATTGCCCAGGAAGAGATTATACGCAGGATGGAATATGAGTTAAACTAAAAAAGAGGGTTCAAGGATTCGAGGGTTCAAGGAGTCAAGTGACACAAAGTGAAGCGTAGGCGCTCAATGCTGAGGAGGCCCTGTATATCCCGATCAATACTACCGAAGGGAGTTTTTTAAAATGAACAAAGTGATGAGCACCAAAGATGCAATTTCAAAATTTGTAAACCCCGGAGATTTTCTGTTTATCGGCGGTTATATCTGCAGGCCGCCGTTTGCAGCTATCCACGAAATTATCCGGCAGCGTAAAAATGATCTGACTATCACTCGCAGTAATGCTGCGGATGATTTTGACATGCTGATCGGCGCCGGCCTTGTAAAACGTTTTATCGGAACATTTCTCTCCCTCGGAATTTACGGCCTTGGCCGTTGTTACCGCCGATCCCTGGAAAAGAGCATTCCGCACAAGATCGAGGTCGAGGAATACACCAACCTCTCATTGCCCATGATGCTGATGGCCGGGGCCATGGGAATGCCTTTTGTTCCTGTAAAAGACATGGTCGGAACGGATCTTTTAAATGTCAAATCCTTCATGGGAGAGAATAAATACAAAATGATCGATTCACCCTTTGACGGCAAGCCGACGCTTCTGGTTCCGGCCCTTAAGCCGGATGTTGCCATAATACATGTACAGCAGGCCGATGAAGACGGGAATGCCCAGATGTGGGGAATCGGGGGAGATTGCAGGGCCGGGGCAAATGCTGCCGGAAAGGTTATTGTAAGCTGTGAGCGGATTGTCAGCCGGGAGATTACAGGAAAGGATCCGTCACGCACAATAGTGCCTTCCTTCAAAGTGGTAGCCGTTACCGAAGAGCCTTTCGGCGCCCATCCCGGCTACACCCCGGGTTTTTATGATGTTGATTTCGGTTTCGGGTACCAGTACCAGCAGGCTTCAAACAGTCTTGAAGGATTTGATAACTTTCTTAAAGAATGGGTATTCGATATTCAGGACAGAAAAGCTTACACACAGCATTATATCAAAAAGTTCGGATACGAGATGTTCAGAAAACTCCAGGCCGGTTTTGATTACAGTTATCCGGTCAGTTATGCGTATTAATACTCTGACGACAGGGAGGAGACACCGGGATGACCAGGAATTCAAATGCGTATATCAAGCCGGAGCTGATGGCATGCTGCGGCGCGAGGGAGATCAAAGATAATAACGTCGTGATCGTCGGGACCGGTTTTCCGGCGATGTCGGCGAACATTGCCAAACATACCCATGCCCCTAATTGCATCCTGATGCAGGAATCCGGTGTTGTTGACGCCAGGCCTAAAAGACCTGCCCTTTCGGTAGGAGATCCATGCCTGAATCCGGGCGCTGCGATGGTTGGAAATCTGCTCGATATCATGGGCATGTTTTTGCAGGCCGGATGGGTGGATATCGGTTTTCTTTCGGGAAGCCAGGTTGATAAATTCGGGAATATCAACACGACCTGCATCGGAAATTATGAAAATCCGAAAAGCAGGCTTCCGGGAAGCGGCGGGGCAAACCCCATCGGAGCACTGGCAAAAAAAACACTCATCATCGCGCTTCACGATAAGAAACACCTCGCTGAAAAGGTCGACTTCATGACAACTCCGGGATACATAGACGGACCGGGTGCGCGTGAGCGGTGGGGGCTTCCGGCAGATACAGGCCCTGAATGCATCATAACCAATAAGGCCGTTTTAAAATTTGATAAAGAGACCGGCGAAGCCTTTCTTGAATCCTGCCATCCGGGCAGTACTGTAGAGGAGGTTCTTGAGAATACGCCGTGGGAATTAAAGGTGTCCGGTGACGTGCATGAAACAGAACCGCCGACAGAAGAAGAATTGAGGGTTCTGCATGAAATTCTGGATCCTCACCACATGATCGCAATTTATGAGAAGCGGGGGTATATATGACGGATCCGAAGAAATACACGCATGAACTCGCAGAATTCTGCGCAAATCTTTCATTTGATAAACTTTCAAAAGATGTCGTCCATAAAGCCGGATTATGTATTTTAGACTACATCGCAAACATTTACGGATCGCTGGAACTAAAAGCGGTTAATGACGTCATCGATTATTTTC
>JAUPLM010000265.1 GCA_030836965.1 Thermodesulfobacteriota bacterium
CATCTAAGATAACCGCTGCAATAGCAAAAGCCGGAAAGGCTACAGCAGAGTTTGATGAAAGAGAAGCAAGAAAACTTACCCTTCGGGTTTTGACCCTTGCCCATGAACTTCGCCTTGGATCAGTCCCTGATGTTGAAGGAGTTCAGGATATCGTTGAAAGAGTTCTTCTCGATTCGCCTTTTTACAAAACCGCAAAAGCCTATATCATATACATAGAACAGCATGCCCAGATCAGAAGCATAGCAACAAACGCCAATATTAATCTTGTTGAGGATTATATCCAGAAGCTCGACTGGAAAATCAAGGAAAACAGCAACATGTGCTATTCCCTCCAGGGGCTTAACAATTATATATCATCAGATGTTACTTCCGAATACTGGCTTAACCGCATTTATCCTCCTGAAGTCAGAGACGCCCACAAAAGAGGAGAGCTGCACATACATGACTTAAGCCTTTTGTCCGTTTACTGCGTAGGATGGGATTTAAAAGATCTTCTTACTAAGGGTTTCATGGGTGTTGTAGGGAAAGTCGAAAGCGCTCCTCCAAAACACTTAAGGTCCGCCCTCGGCCAGATAGTAAATTTTTTCTATACGCTTCAGGGTGAAGCAGCGGGCGCACAGGCTATTTCAAATTTTGACACACTTCTTGCGCCGTTTGTCCGGTTCGACAAGCTTAGATACAGCGAGGTAAAGCAGGCCCTGCAGGAGTTCGTATTCAACATAAATATTCCGACACGGGTCGGCTTCCAGACCCCCTTTACGAACATAACCATGGACCTGTATGTTCCGTCGATACTCAAGGACCACGCGGTAATTATCGGCGGGAAAGAGCGCGCGGAGACATACTCGGAATTTCAGCCTGAAATGGATATGATAAACAGGGCGTTCGCCGAGGTCATGATGGAAGGGGATGCGAGAGGAAGAGTCTTTACGTTCCCGATACCTACATACAGCATAACTGCTGATTTCGACTGGGATAATCCTAACCTCGAAACTGTCTGGAAGATGACAGGCAAATATGGAATTCCCTATTTTTCAAACTTTGTCAATTCGGATCTCTCTCCTGAAGATACCAGATCCATGTGCTGCCGCCTGCGCCTTGATAACAGAGAGCTTCTCAAAAGAGGCGGCGGACTTTTCGGCGCAAGCCCTCTTACGGGGTCAATAGGGGTCGTTACAATAAACCTTCCGCGCATCGGCTATCTTTCAAAAAGCGATGATGAATTTTTTGATCACCTTAAGGCAAAAATCAATCTGGCTACCATGAGCCTTTCCATAAAAAGGAAGATCCTTGAAAGGTTTACAGATAAAAATTTATACCCCTATTCAAAATTCTACCTCCGCGATGTAAAAAACGGAACCGGTCTTTACTGGAAAAATCACTTTTCCACAATCGGCATAATCGGTATGAACGAAGCCTGCCTTAATTATATCGGCAAGGATATAGCCAGCAAAGAAGGCCTCGATTTTTCACTGAAAGTCATGGATTTCATACGCAATATCCTTTCAGAAACACAGGAGGAAACAGGAGATCTTTATAACCTTGAAGCAACACCTGCGGAAGGAACCTCCTACAGGTTATCCATGAAAGACAAGCAGAAATTTCCGGATATCATCTGCGCCAATGAAGAAGATTTCATTAAAGGAGCCGCGCCCTATTATACGAACTCAACCCAGCTCCCCGTCAACTATACGGATGACATTTATGAAACCTTAAGCCTGCAGGATAATCTTCAGACCAAATACACCGGCGGGACTGTTTTACATATTTTCTTGGGCGAGCTCATAACGGATGTTTCAACGATAAAAGGGCTTATAAAAAAAATATCAACACGTTTTCATCTCCCGTATTTTACCCTGACTCCCACATTCAGTGTTTGCCCTTCTCACGGGTATCTGAATGGAAAGCAGGAGAAATGCAGCATCTGTGATACTGAAACGGAAGTCTATTCCAGGGTTGTCGGATATTTGCGCCCGGTTAAGCAATGGAATAACGGAAAGCAGGCCGAATTCGTAATGAGAAAGACATATAAACTCCCGTCCGAATCCGCAGACAAGTACTGTTCCGTTAATTCCGTACAGGAGGATCCCGGTCCGGGTGACGGGGGGCGTTTATTCGATAATGAACCTCTTCAAAGAGCCGGGAGAGTTGTAGCGCTTTGATTTTTGGCGGCATTCAGAAAAATTCGCTGATTGATTATCCCGGGAAAATAAGTTGCGTTCTTTTTACATCAGGATGCAATTTTGCCTGTCCTTATTGTCATAACCCTGATCTGGCAAAAAACAACCCCTCCTCATCCCTGACGGAAAATGAAATTTATTCTTTTCTCGAAAGCCGGAAAGGATTTTTGGACGGTGTTGTCATTACAGGCGGAGAACCGTCAATTCATGATGATATTGAATCTGTTTGCAGAAATATCAAGGTTTTAGGGTATCCTGTAAAACTTGATACAAACGGAAGCAATCCCTCCGTAATAAAATCTTTAACTGATGAAGGTCTTGTCGACTATATTGCCATGGATATCAAGACCGACCCTGCCCTTTACACTTTCTTCGCAAAATACGATTATGAACCTTCCGATATACTATCAAGCGTTAAATTAATTATGAACGCCGGAATCGGCTATGAATTCAGAACAACATGCGTAAAACCGTTTATAAACCTGCCTGTAATTGAAAAGATTTCCGGCATTATCAAAGGCGCCGAATCTTATATCCTGCAGCGTTTTCA
>JAUPLM010000266.1 GCA_030836965.1 Thermodesulfobacteriota bacterium
TGCGCCAAAGCTGCTGCCTGTGAAGCGGCCCGCTTTGCATCGATCAATGACTGCCGGCGATTCTGCTCTTCCATATATGCCACGAGCGCATTTTCAACTTCCTCCAGGGCGTTGAGAAGTGCGGTTTCATACTGGATCAGAGACTGCTCCTGCAGCGCCGTTTGCACCTCGATATTGCTTAGGATCGAGCCTGCTTTGAAAATAGGCCACGTGATACGCGGACCGAAGGAATATATTCTGCTGCCGGAAGTAATCAAATTATCAAGAGTCAGCGATTCAAAGCCAATCGAACCGGTAAGGTTGACATTAGGGTACAGATCTGCAGTTGCCGCGCCTATCCTTGCCGTTTGTGCGGCAAGTTGTCGTTCGGCCCGGCGTATGTCCGGCCTCTGCCGCAATACATCAGCGGGTATCCCTACAGCAAAATCAGGCCGGCCTACCGGAAAAGGCTTCTGTTCCTCCAATTCGGCATGGACCGTCCCTGGATTATCACCCATCAGCACAGCAAGGCGGTTCATTGCCTCCTCAAGCGCGGCCCTGAGCGCCGGTATGCTGGAACGTGTATTTTCAAGGTTATATTTTGCCTGATGTACGGCAAACTCGTTTGCCAGGCCTGCCTGGTAACGAAATTGCGCCAGTTGGTATGATTCATTCTGGATATCAAGATTTTTCTCCGCCACTTCAATCCGGGCCTGAAAGGAGCGAACTTCAACATAATTCAAGGCAACTTCGGCAAGAAGGGAGACCAGAACATCCCGTAAATCTTCCTGGATTGCCTGCAGGTCTGCGGTTGAAGCTTCAACCAGGCGGCGGGTCCCACCGAACAGATCGAGCTCCCAGCCCGCATCGAAACCTGTTGAATAAAAATCCGTTTCTTTTCCGCCGCCCGTATCCTCGCTGCCTTTTCTCCTGGTAAAGGATCCTGACGCATCAAGGGTTGGAAATAGACCGGCATAGCTGATATTCCGGCGCGCCCGCTGCTCGCGAATCTTCGCGCGGGCTTTCCTGATGTCCTGATTATTCACAACCGCCCTATCTATAATGGCCGAAAGGGTGGAATCATTTAAAGTTCTCCACCATCCGGCAAGCCTTGGCGAATCATGAACATCTCCTGTTCCCTCTCCTTTTAATTCGTTGTGCCATTTCTCCGGGAGCCTGGTTTCCGGCAAAACGTAATCAGGTCCGACTGTGACGCACCCGGAAATCATCAGGTGTGCAATCATGCAGCATATCAACAGGAAAATGCCCCTGATCTTCGTCTTTTTTAAATATTTCAACAGATGCATCTTACAGTCTTTCATCATTTTTATTATACCTGATATATTGTCTTTTTTATTACTAACAGCACGCTTCCTTATATACAATATTGTTGAGCTCATAAAAAGTCAAAAAACCGATTGTTAATGTCATTTTCATAGAGTATAGCACCGCTGCTGTTTCATAATATCAACTCTTATAGACGGATAAAATGATTAATTTGTTTACGTATTAACAATAAATGCAGGATTTGCATAAAATATATCAGAATTAAGAAATCATGCGCTTTATCAACTCAAAATTCAGGGAATACGGAGCCGATGCCGCGCTTCTCTTTATTTCAATAATATGGGGAAGTACCTTTATAATAACTAAGCAGGCTATTGAAAATGTGCCTGTTTTTTCCTTTCTGACATTAAGATTTGCCATTGCATCCCTGTTATTATGGATATTCTCTTCAACCAGAATTAATCGGCTTTCTGTAAAGACCGTATCAGACGGTTTTATACTCGGAACGGTTCTCTTTCTTACATTTGCATTTCAAACTGTCGGGCTGAAAGATGTTTCAGCTTCAGTTACAGCTTTTATTACAGGTCTTTATGTTGTTATAGTTCCGGTTCTTTCACTCATAATTCTTAAAAAGAAGCCCGATTCGTATCTCATTATCGGTGTTTTTTTATCATTTGCCGGACTCACTCTTATTACATTAAACGGAAAAATAGCTTTATCGAAAGGAGAAGCTCTTGTGCTTGCAAATGCCTTTTTTGCATCCTTTCACATTGTTCTTACCGATTATTATTCAAGAAGAAATGATATTTTACTGCTGACTGCCATACAGATATCCGTGGTTCTGGGTTTTTCAATATTGACAGCGCTCATTTTTGAGAAGAGCGTTTTACTCTGCAATTACAGCAATCAGCTTGTTTTTGCTATATTTTTAACGGGTATATTTGCAACGGTCGTTGCTTTTCTGGTTCAAACCGGACTCCAGCAATACACAACCCCGACCAAAGCCGCCATAATATACGGCATGGAACCGGTATCTTCCGCCTTTTTCAGCTATTTCATAGGCGCTGAGCTTCTCACCTTGAGGCAGTACTCCGGCGCCATGATAATTATTTTTGCAATGATTTTTGTTGAAGCTGGATCTTATTATCGTTCAAGATCAATCAGCCCGTAAAAACCATATCCTTTCCATGGATATTGCCCGGAATAATTTTTTTCTTGCATTTCCCGGAGTTGTAATATAGTTTTTTCAGGTTAAATTGACAGTAATAATAAGTCTGCGATATAAATGTTTGTAATCATTAAATAATGCGCGGACAAACCGGCAAAAACAAATATGACTGCGGGAGGTGTAGGTATAGCTATATCCAGACAATCAGGAAAACCGGATAAAACGGACAAGACAAATATTAACCAGGATATAAGAGCAAAAGAGGTAAGGGTTATAGATCCCGAGGGAAATCAGGTTGGTGTTCTCCCGACCTACAGAGCTCTTGCTGCAGCTTCCGATTTTGGGCTCGATCTGGTGGAGATTTCACCAA
>JAUPLM010000267.1 GCA_030836965.1 Thermodesulfobacteriota bacterium
GTTCAATTCGCTCGAAGGTAAAATATTCGCCAGGAAAGGACAGAGTATAATAAGCAAGCTCCAGGAACTGCCCATACCTGTCATAGCCGCGGTAAACGGATTTGCGCTCGGCGGCGGGAGCGAAATTGCCCTCGCTTCTGATTTTATCTATGCTTCTGAAAAGGCTATGTTCGGACTTCCTGAGATAAATCTCGGCATCATTCCCGGATTCGGAGGTACCCAGAGACTTCCGAGGCTTATCGGCCTGAACAAGGCAAAAGAGATGATATTCACAGGAAGGATGATTACGGCATCCGAAGCTCTCGGTTTTGGAATGGTTAACAGGGTGGTTGTTCCGGAATCACTGATGGATGAAACTGTTAAGACTGCAAAAATCATGGCATCAAAAGGCAAAGTATCGCTTCGTGCTGCAAAGCAGGCCATTAACGGCGGTATCAATACAGACCTTGTCACAGGCTGCAGAATCGAAGTCGATTCATTCGCTCTGTGCATGTCAAGCCGTGATGCCAAAGAAGGTACATCAGCGTTTCTGGAAAAGAGAAAAGCTGATTTTAAGGGAACGCTTAAAGATTAAAATGATGTAATATCAAAATTCTGTTAAACAATTGACACTTTCAGTTAAATTGGATAATGATTAAATCATTGCAGAAAAACCTATCCCGTTTACCGGGGTAGCGCGTCATACCCGATTGCATAATAGTTCCAAGGATAAATATAAAATGACCATTCAGCTTGCCTGGGGAATAGCGCTTATTCTTGCGGGAATCGGGGTATTTTACAGGATACCGGAGGCAATGCTGCGTATAGAAACAATAGGCCAGTTCTCTTCGGTAATGTTCTTCATCAGGTTTTGTTTTTATTTTATGGGTGTTCTGCTGATAGGCGGGGGGATCAGAAAGGTTTATAACTACTACGCTAAACCGGAAGGCAAAGGGCCGGACGGCTGATCTTACCCGGCGAGATAAAATATTAAACGGCGGTATTGATTATGCTTAATAATAATGAAAATGCCCATGATTCCCATGTCCAGGATCTCAAGTCCGAGGTCGAGTACAGGACAAATCTTCAGAATATCTGCAACAAAATATATGCCGCTTCGAACCTGGACGAAATATTAGTAAATTTGAAAGATGAAATAACTTCTCTTTTCGAGGCTGAGAGAATAACCGTTTATGTCGTTGACGGAAAAACAAGGGAACTTGTTTCAAGATTCAAATCGGGAACCGAGGTGGCGGAAATACGTATTCCGGTTTCCATAGGCAGCCTGGCCGGCTATTCAGCTTTCAGGCAGAAACTGATAAACATAAAAAATGTTTACGATGATAACGAGCTTGCCGCAATTGACAAGGAACTGCGGTTCGATAAGCGCTGGGATAAGAAAACCGGATTCGTTACAAAGCAGGTTCTTGCTTATCCCATAATATTTAAAAAATATTTGTTAGGTGTTATTCAGCTTATAAACCGGAAAGACGGTTCTTCTTTCATGTCGATAGACGAGCAGGCTGTGGAAGAGCTCGCCAAGATTCTCGGGATCGCGCTTTATAATCAAAAACGTATGGCCAAATCGCGATCTACAAAGTTCGATTATCTCCTCGAAAATCATATTCTTACCCAGAAAGAGCTTGAAAAGGCTATAGCCGATGCAAGACAGCGAAAGGAATCGGTTGAGAGTGTTCTTTTAACGGAATTGAAAATCCCCAAGAAGGAGGTCGGAAAATCCCTGGGAGAATTTTATAAGGTTCCTTATGCCGAATATACCCCGACCTTTCCCATCCCGGGAGACCTGCTGACCGGCCTGAAGGTACCTTTCATGCGCAACAACCTTTGGGTACCGCTTAAAAGGGAAGGGGATAATGTCATGGTGGCGATAGACAATCCCCAGGACATCCAGAAAATCGATGAGATAAAGGCGCTTTTCCCTGGAAGAAGTCTCTCCTTTTCCGTTGCACTGAAACAGGATATCCTCGATTTTATAAAGCTGTTTACACAGGATGAGAAGGAACAGGCCAACATAGATGACATCCTGTCCAAGCTACAGGATGAAAATCAGGAGATTGACGAAGCGGAATCCGGTGTCGGAGAGGAGGACAGCGCGGTTGTACAGCTCGTTAACAAGATAATTCTTGACGCTTACGCGAGAAAGGCATCGGACATACATATCGAACCATATCCGGGGAAAGAGAACACGCATGTCAGAATAAGAATAGACGGCCACTGCACACTCTACCAGACCATCCCTTTCAGCTATAAAAACGCGATCGTTTCACGTATTAAAATCATGTCCGACCTTGATATAGCCGAACGTCGCAAACCGCAGGACGGAAAAATAAAGTTCAAAAAATACGGTGGAAAGGATATAGAGCTCCGCGTTGCGACAGTTCCCACTCAGGGCGGGCTCGAAGACATAGTAATGCGTATCCTGGCCGCAGGCGAACCGCTTCCCCTTGATAAGATGGGTTTTTCAGAGAAGAACTATGAAAATTTCGTCGGGGCGATATCAAAGCCCTACGGGATCGCTTTCGTATGCGGTCCTACCGGTTCCGGAAAGACGACAACTCTCCACTCCGCTCTCGGTTATATCAACAAGCCTGAAACCAAGATCTGGACCGCTGAAGATCCTGTTGAAATCACGCAGAGAGGGTTAAGGCAGGTTCAGGTCAAGCCGAAGATAGGCTTTGATTTTGCAGCGGCCATGAGGGCTTTTTTACGCGCCGACCCCGATGTTATCATGGTAGGTGAAATGCGCGATAAAGAGACGACGCATATCGGTATCGAGGCTTCACTCACAGGCCATCTCGTATTTTCCACGCTCCATACGAACAGCGCGCCCGAGAGCATAACGAGGCTTCTTGACATGGGCATGGACCCGTTCAATTTCGCGGATGCTATTTTGTGCATACTTGCCCAGCGCC
>JAUPLM010000268.1 GCA_030836965.1 Thermodesulfobacteriota bacterium
AAATGCCCCGGCTTGTTGGAGAAGTAGTTTATGATTCAGAGAAATTATCAAATATGTTCTAATTGCATTATGGATACCACCGATCCCGACATAAATTTTGATGAACAGGGGCGCTGTGATTATTGCCGCAATTACTATGAAAATATTCTGCCCAATTGGCATACCGATGAGCGTGGCGAGAAGTATCTTGCGTCTGTAGTTGGGAAAATTAAAAAAAATAGTCAGGGACTCCCTCATGATTGTCTGATTGGCATCAGCGGTGGTGTGGACAGCTCTTACGTTGCATATATAGCAAAGGAAAAACTCGGGTTACGGCCCCTTTTATTTCACGTTGATGCCGGTTGGAACACTCAGGTGTCGGTCAATAATATTCAAAGGCTGGTAGATGGTCTGGGGCTTGACCTTTATACAGAGGTTATACACTGGCCTGAGATGAAGGATTTACAACTATCTTTTTTTAAAGCACAGGTGGCCAATGTTGATACGCCTCAGGATTTAGCTTTTTTTTCAGCTCTCTATAACTTCGCCGTAAAAAATAAATATAAATATGTTCTTACAGGAGGAAACTTTTCCACGGAATGTGTCAGAGAACCATTAGAATGGGGGGCATATTATCAGACGGATATGCGTTTTGTAAAAGATATTCACCGCCGCTTCGGAACGATGCCTTTAAAGAATTTTCCCACAGCAGATATTTTAACATATAAATTATATTACAGATACATTAAAGGTCTTCACGTAATAAGACCGTTGGATTATGTTCCTTACATCAAGGAAGACGCCATTCGTTTTCTGACAGAACGTTTCGGCTGGCAAAAATATGCCCAAAAGCATCATGAATCTCGTTTTACCAGATTCGTTGAATGCTACTGGCTTCCACAAAAGTTCGGCTATGAAAGACGCAAAGCTCACCTGTCCAGTTTGATTTTAACCAATCAAATGACTCGTGAGGAAGCGCTTCAGCGCATCGCAACACCAGAAATAAGCGAACAGGAAATGAAGGATGATTTTGAATATGTAGCAAAAAAACTGGACTTGACAAAAGATCAATTTCACGAGCTTTTTAACGGAGAAAATAAATCTTATCGTGATTATAAAAATAAATTGTTTCTCATAAATTCAGGAACAACAGTAATGAGATTGTTGGGTTTGGAAAAAAGAGTTATCCGATGATCGGCATAATAAATTACGGACTGGGAAATATTAAAGCATTTTCAAATATATATAATAGAATAGGCATTCCCTTTCTGGTTGTTACAAAACCCGATGATTTGAAAAAAGTTACAAAAATTATTCTACCCGGTGTTGGAGCTTTTGATCATGCAATGCGGCTGTTGGATAAATCAGGTATTCGGGAGCCTCTCGATGAAATTGTACTTAATCAGTTTTTACCTGTGCTGGGTGTTTGTGTTGGGATGCAGATTATGGCTCATTCCAGTGAAGAGGGGAAATTGCCTGGATTGGGGTGGATTGACGGCATGGTGAAAAAATTTGACTCTTCACAACTAACTTCCACAACGCACCTTCCTCATATGGGCTGGAACAATATTAACCTGGTTATAAAAAACGACCTGTTGAAAAATATTGACTCGGACAGCCGCTTTTATTTTTTACATTCATATTATTTTCAATGTCAGAGAAGCGAAGAAGTGCTTGCCACCACTGATTATGGCGGACCATTTGCTTCGGCCATTCAATCCAGGAATATCTTCGGTGTTCAGTTCCATCCTGAAAAAAGCCATCAATGGGGCATACAAATTCTTATAAATTTTGCGGAACTGTAAATATGTTACGCCCAAGAATTATCCCGTGTTTATTGATAAAAGATAAAGGACTGGTTAAGACCGTCAACTTCAAAAATCCCAGGTATGTCGGTGATCCTATTAATGCGGTAAAAATATTTAATGAGAAGGAAATAGATGAACTCATCGTACTTGATATATGCGCAACGAGTGAAAAGAGAGAACCTGACTATAAAATGATTGAACACCTGGCAGCCGAATGTCGCATGCCATTCTGCTATGGCGGCGGTGTTAAAACAGTTGAGCAAGCGCAAAGAATTTTGGGATTAGGCGTAGAAAAAATCGCAATCGGTTCTGCCGCAGTGGAGAATCCGGGGCTTATTACATGTGCAGCAGAATGTATTGGCAATCAAAGCGTGGTAGTGGTTTTAGACGTTAAAAAAAGCGCAGCGGCCAATAAATATGAAGTCTGGACACACAACGGGCAAAAGAATACCGGGAAATGCCCGGTAGAGTTTGCGCAGCAACTGGAAAGACTTGGAGCTGGAGAGATAGTAATAAATTCAATTAATAATGATGGCCTTATGAAAGGTTATGATATTGATCTGATCGAAAAAGTCAGGCCGTCAATCAGTGTGCCATTGACGGTAATTGGTGGCGCCGGGTCACTTAATGATATCCGCTTATTAATTAATAAGTTTGGAATTGTAGGTGCCGCCGCAGGTAGTCTCTTCATATTCAAAGGTGTATACAGGGCAGTCCTCATCAATTATCCAAACAGGACCGAAAAAGATGCGCTCATTAAATAGAAGTGTTACATAGTCTAAATATGAGTGGCATGTACGTCGTCGAATATTAACAAAGTGCTTACATCAGTACATCAGAATTTATGTTTCCACTCCGAAAGCAGCTTCGTCTGGGATAAAGTGGTTGATAACTATATAAACCTTTATAAACAGATTCTTAATGCATGAATATACTGATTGTTACACAGTACTTCTGGCCTGAAAACTTCCGTATAAACGATCTTGCAACAGGGCTTCATGAAAGAGGGCATAACATATCGGTTTTAACGGGTATCCCAAATTATCCCGAAGGCCGGTTTTTTGAAGGATATGGCTTTTTTGGTAACAGAACTGAAAATTATAATGGAATCAGTATAGTCAGGGCGCCTTTAACTCCTCGCGGAAACGGCACCGGATTCAAGCTTGCTGTTAACTATCTTTCTTTTGCGCTATCCGCAAGTATCTGCGGTCCATTTTTATGCAAAGGTGATTTTGATATTATTTTTGTTTATGAACCGTCGCCGGTCACGGTCGGCATACCGGCGATTGTTCTGAAAAAAATAAAATCTTCTCCGGTCATATTCTGGATGCAGGATCTGTGGCCGGAAAGCCTGACGGCTGCGGGGGCTGTCAAATCAAAAATAGTATTAAAACTATTTGAATTTCTTGTCAGAATGATTTATATGGGATGCGACAGTATACTAGCTCAATCAAGGGCTTTCATTCCGAATATATTGAGATTAGCAGGAGACTCCAAACAGGTTTTATATTACCCCAACAGTGCTGAAGAATTCTATCAGCCTGTTAATGTTTGCGCTGAAGCTCCTGAACGGGTCGCTATGCCGGAAGGCTTTCGCGTTACTTTTGCCGGGAACATCGGAGCCGCTCAGGATTTTGAAACAATAATTACTGCTGCCGAACTTATTAAAGAGCAGAAAAATATCAAATGGGTGATAATCGGGGAAGGGCGTATGCTGCCCTGGGTTAAAGATCAGGTAAATAAGCGTGGATTGAATAACACGGTCTATTTAATGGGCAGATATCCTGCTGAAATGATGCCGCGTTTTTTTGCTTTGTCGGACGCGCTTCTTGTATCGCTTAAAAATGAGCCCATTTTCAGTCTTACCATACCGGCCAAGATTCAATCATATCTTGCATGCGCAAAACCCATAATCGCGGCTCTGGATGGTGAAGGAGCTGAAGTTGTTGAAGAATCGGGAGCAGGACTTGCCTGTCCGGCGGAAAATCCGGATGCTCTGGCAAAAACCGTACTGAAGATGTACGGTATGCCGGAAAAAGATCGGCAATTGATGGGAATGAACGGAAGAATTTATTTTGAAAAAAATTTTGAACGCAACATGCTGCTGGATCGTCTTGAAGGCTGGATGATTGAGTTGAGGGAAAATGGGCAAAGGAGTGGGTGATATATGCCTAAAAGAGTTCTAATTCTTGGCGGGACCGGAATGCTTGGCCATGTTTTATTTTTACATCTCTCTTCTATCAGTAATTTCGACGTTTATGCCACTGCAAGAAGTTTTAAAAACCTTGAGAACTGGTTTCCGCAAAAACTTGTTGAGAAAATCAGGCCGATAGTCGATGCGGATAATTTCGATACAATTATACGCGCATTTGCTGCGATACAGCCTGAAATAGTTATAAATTGCATCGGCTTAATCAAACAGTTGCCTGTTGCAAGAGATCCGTTATCCTCTATCACGATAAATTCATCGCTTCCGCATCGTATTTCCATGCTTTGCCGGACCGCACATGCGAGATTAATTCATATCAGCACCGACTGTGTATTTGACGGGGAGAAAGGTAATTACGCAGAAACCGACGCTGTAAATCCTGACGATCTGTATGGAAGGTCAAAATTGCTCGGAGAGGTCGCCTATCCACCGCATTGCATAACAATAAGAACCTCCATGATAGGGCATGAACTTAAAGGCAAGCGGGGGCTGATCGAATGGTTTCTCGCACAGGATAAGAAAATACAGGGATTTTCAAGAGTGATATATTCCGGGTTTCCGACCATCGAGCTGTCCCATATAATTGCTGACCATATTATTCCGAACACGGATCTAACGGGGATATACCATGTTTCATCCAACCCTGTTTCCAAATATGATCTGTTAAAACTGGTTGCTGAAAAATATAATAAATCAATTCAAATAGAACCGTGTGATTCGATTGTTCAGAACCGTTCGCTTGATTCAGCGGTTTTCCGCAAATTATCCGGCTACAGTCCGCCGGACTGGCATGAACTTATTGATAAAATGCATGAGCACTATATTTCTTCTTCTTTCTATAATACGCCGGAGAATAAAGGATGACAGCCATTTTTCATGATAAAACAATTCTTGTAACAGGTGGAACCGGCTCAATGGGGCGAACCAGATCGGAAGAGCGTCG
>JAUPLM010000269.1 GCA_030836965.1 Thermodesulfobacteriota bacterium
CGATCTCAGCAGAAGTATATCGACATTTTTGGTGGTAAGGCGGCTGATATGCTCCATGCCGGCTTCATTATCTATAACCATATAAGGGTAGTTGTCTGTAAGGCGTTCTAGAAAACCGGTCAAAAGGGTATTTGCGGCGCAGTAGCAACCCGCACCCTCAGGCTGTCCCATTACTACAAGGTCATACCCGGGCGCTTCGACTACAGCCTGTTCCAGTTTCATAGACATGAAGACATCTTTTGTCATGCTGCCGGGAACAACCCCTTTTTTCATTTCCTCTCTTGCGTTTCCGAGTGTATCGGCTACTTTCAGACCTAGCACTTCATTTAAATTTGCATTGGAATCGGCATCAACGGCGAGAACCGGGGTTTTTCCTCTGGCAGTAAGGTATTTGACAAGAAGGCCGGATATAGTTGTTTTACCGGTTCCTCCTTTTCCTGCGAGGGCAATGGAAAAAGGCATATATGCTCTTCCTTTTTGTGATTATTACGTCAGATCTTCGGGTAACGCACCGGATTGCCCGGGCCGCTTCACAACACGGCGGACAGATCCAAAACCAGGGCTATTATGCGTTATTAAAAGCTATCCACGCTCAAAATCAAACAATAAGTTTTTGACAATTAGGACAGATGACACAAACAGTCAAGTAACTTTTAATGAGCATATGAACTTACCAAATCACGATAACTTTATAAAAAGTTAAAACCAGTTTTGCCATTGCGGGTAACCCGCCTGAGGCGGACTCTCCCGCCGTTTGAGATAAACGGCTTAAACTCCTTGCAAAAGAGATACCCCTATGCTAAAAAACCAGCAATATGTTTGTATTATGAAAAGTTAATGATATCAAAATGGATCTGGATCTTTAACCGTAAAAACATTTTCAGGGGGTGTCATAAGATGGATTTTGAATTAAACAAGTCTCAAAAAGAGATTCAAAAAGCGGCCAGGGATTTTGCAAAAGGTGAATTTGATAAAGAGCTTGCCCTCGAACTTGACAAAAAACATGAATTCCCCAGGGATATCTGGAAAAAAGCAGCCGATCTGGGCTTTATTGGTATTCATTATCCCGAAAAATATTCAGGACAGGGACTTGGAATTCTGGAAAATATTCTTGTTGCGGAAGAGCTTTGCAGCAAGGATTCAACCATAGGAAGCTGCGTGGTTCTTTCGAGTTTTGCATCCGAATGCATTTTACGGTTCGGAAGCGACGCCCTTAAAGAAAAATTTCTTCCGCAGGTGGCGGAAGGGAAAGTACTTTCAGCCGGAGCTTTTACGGAACCCGATCATGGCTCCGATATAACATTTATGAATACGTCGGCTGTAAAAGAAGGAAATGAGTTGGTCATCAACGGAAGCAAGACTTTTATTACAAACGGTGCCATCGCGGGCTTTTTTACGGTTCTCTGCCAGACGGACCAGAATATCAAGCCTTCTCACAAAGGAATCAGCATGGTACTGGTTGAGGCGGACAGGAAAGGGGTCTCAACATCAGATGTCGGACATAAAATGGGTATCCGGATGATGGCGACTTCTGAAGTTGTCTTCAAGGATGTTCGTGTTCCTGCATCAAATCTTATAGGTGAGGAAGGAAAAGGTTTTTACCAGGTACTTGAATTTTTCGATGAAAGCAGGATTCTGATAGCGGCACAGGCTCTGGGAATAGCACAGGGCGCTTTTGACAGGGCGATTGCATACGTAAAACAGAGAGAGCAGTTCGGTAAGAAGATAGCACAGTTCCAGGTGACCCAGCACAAGCTTGCTGATATGGCAACCAAAATAGAGCTGGCAAGACTCATAACGTATAAAGCCGCCTGGAACTACGATCAGGGACGAATAGATCCCAAGTTGACCTCAATGGCCAAGATGTATGCGGCAAGAGCCGCTGTTGAAGTGGCGGATGAAGCCATTCAGCTTCTGGGAGGCTACGGATACATGACAGAGTACGAGGTTGAGCGGTTCTACCGTGACGCCAAAATTACCGAAATTTACGAAGGAACAAAAGAAATACAGAAAAACACTATTGCAAGCGCGCTGCTTGGCAAGTTCAAATGATCGAAGCCCGGACTGCTTTATCCTGCTTCCGTATGTGTTTAATAAACCGGGATTTTTGCACAACATCAGCTTACAGGGCCTGACAGGGGGTATGCGCTTATCCCCTGCCGGGCATTGATAATAGTTATGCATACTTTAAAACCCGCAAAGGAGATAATTATGCTTGATATGGTAAAAAAAGCAATGCTGACCGGAGTCGGTTTTGCAGTTAAGACCTGGGATGAAGTGGAGAAAATGGCGAAGGATATGACCAAAAAAAGCAGAATGACGGAGAAGGAAGGGCAGAAGTTCCTAGACGATGTCCGGAAGAAATATGATGAGGCGCAGGAAAAGCTGGAGTCAAGAGCCGAAAAAATTGTTAAAGATCTCTTAAAGAAAGGCAATATCGCAACAAGTGATGATATCAGGGCTCTTAAAAAAGAAATAAGCGATCTTAAAAAAAAGATCAAGGGAGCGTCTCCGGAAAAATAAAAGAGACCTTTGCAACGATATCTTTTGGGCTTAGCAGGGAGTATGAGCATAGTATTATTCTATTTTATTATTCATAGATCCCTCAAATCAAGGGCTGAAAAATGCTCAGCATAAGAAAAATAGGCGTTATCGGGCGGACATACCGTCACCTCAACCGATACCGGCAGATACTTGCGGTTCTTTTCAGGTATGGGTTCGGCGACATAATTGAGCTTCTGAAGATAGAGCAGTATATAGAAATCGGCCTTCAGATGATTTCAAGAAAAAGGCGCGAACGGGTTGAAAAACTTACGAGAGCGGAAAGAATGAGGCTGGCCTTTGAAGAACTCGGCCCTACCTATATCAAGCTGGGCCAGGTTCTTTCCACCCGTCCGGATCTTATCCCCGTTGATCTTACCCACGAACTTTCAAAACTTCAGGATGAGGTTCCTCCTTTTCCTTTCAGCGAAGCAAAAAAGATAATAGAGTCGGAGCTTGGCGTTTTGTCGGAAGAGATATTCGGGTCACTTGATGAAATACCGATTGCATCCGCTTCCATAGGCCAGGTCCACAGGGCAAAACTTATAGATGGCGATGAGGTCGCCATAAAAGTTCAGCGCCCCGGGATAAGAAAAACAATTGAAGTCGATCTTGAGATAATGCTTCATCTTGCAATGCTGATGGAGCGCCATGTTGAAGAGATATCCCTTCACCGCCCGGTAAAGATAGTGGAAGAATTCGCAAGAACGCTCGAAAAGGAGATCGATTACACTATCGAAGCCTCGAACATGGAGCGGATCGGAAATCAATTCCTGAATGATTCCACCATATATATTCCTAAAGTCTATCGAGATCTCACGACATCGCATGTTCTTACGATGGAGTATATCGAAGGGATAAAGGTTTCCGAAATATCCCGCATTGAAGAGGCGGGCTTAAACAGGAAAATCATTACTTCCCGCGGGGCGGATATATATCTTAAGCAGATTTTCGATCACGGTTTTTTCCATGCGGATCCTCATCCCGGAAACATATTTGTTCTTCCCGGAAATATTATATGCCTTCTTGATTTTGGGATGACAGGTTTTGTCGACCGGCAGACACGTGAGGATTTTGTTGAACTGATAGAAAGCGTTGTAGTCAGGAGCGAGACAAAAGCCACTCAAATCCTGTTAAAAATAACAAGTTGGGATGACCAGCCGGATGTGCGTCTTCTTGAAAGGGATGTGGCTGAGTTCATGGGGGAGCACCTTTATAAGCCCTTGAAAGACATTAAAATCGGTAAGCTCCTGCAGCACCTTCTTGAAGCAACTGCCCGTCACCGATTGAGAATCCCCCCCAATATTTTTCTGATGATGAAAGCGTTAAGCACGGTTGAAAGCGTTGCCGTCTCCCTTGATCCGGAATTTGACATGATCGAGCATGTGGCTCCTTTTATAAAGCGTGTAAGACTCGACATGTTTACGCCGCAGAGAATGACCGTGGAAGTATTGGGGATTGCCGCCGAATCGATTCAGTTTATGAGGCAGTTCCCGAAAGACATGCTTGAAATCACAAGGCTGATGAAGAATCACAAGCTTGGGATCAAGCTGGAACATCACGGTCTTGATACTATGCTTTCAACCCATGACAGGGTCAGCAACAGGATATCTTTTTCAATTATAATCGCAGGACTTATCATAGGGTCGGCGCTTATTCTCGCATCCGCGATCCCCCCCCTGTTTTACGGGGTTTCGCTGCTTGGCATAATAGGTTTTGTCGCCGCGGCCATAATGGGCCTCTGGCTTCTGATATCCATGATGCGAAGAGGGAGGTTGTAAGTTACACCATAGTATATCCGGGTCCTTCCCCGCCTTCAGGGCATGTCCATTTGATATTCCTGTACGGATCCTTGATATCACACGTTTTGCAGTGGAGACAATTTGAAAAATTCAGTTTGAGCTTTCGCTTGCCGGTATTTTCGTCGGTTTCTATCGCATATACATCTCCGGGACAGAACCTTGTGCATGGAGATTTGAATTTCTCATAGCATTCATTTACACATACATCCGTATCGTGAACTATGATGTGACACGGCTGGTCTTCCCTGTGCATTGTTTTTGAGAGATAGACCCCGGTCAGCTTGTCCACGTAAAGAGTCCCGTCAAAAATTTTCTTCCCCGCATCAGTCTTCCCCTTATCTCCGCCTGCTTTCAGGGGTTTCAGGGTGTCGCAGTCCTCTTCCGTATTCATCCCGTCTATAATACCGCGCCCTTTGGTAAAATACTGGGCCCCGAGATGTACGAATTTGATGAGGCCTTTTTTCGCAAGGGCCTGTGCGAAATTTCTTCCTTCGAGCAGCTCCTCCTTAATCGGGCTTTTATCAAAAAGAGTTTGATAATAACTCAGTGTTTCCGCATTGAAGCTGTTTTCCTCCAGGGCTTTGATGATCGTTTCCGCCGCAAGCATGCCCGATTTCATGGAAACGTGTATTCCTTTCAACGCGGGGGTATTCTGGAAGGCGGCGGCTCCTCCCGTAAACAGAGCGCCGTTTACGAAGAGCTTGGGCATGGTGTAATATCCGCCGGTAGAGACGGTGCGCGCTCCCTGCTGCAGGACTTTTCCGTCTTTTATGATCCGCGCCACAAATGGGTGACTTTTGAATTTTATAAATTCATCATATAAATCGAACATCGGATTATCATAGGAGAGTCCTGCAAGAAAACCTACCGTCACCTTATTATCTTTCATCTCATATATAAAGCCGCCGCCCGGAGTATCCAGGCCGAGCGGATAGCCGAGCGTATGAATATCATTGGCATTGCTTGAGGAAAAATAGTTATTTTCAGGCAGCTGGATTACTTCCTTTATTCCGGTTTCGTAAACCTGCGGCATTTTGCCCGAACAAATATCGAGCTTTTTCGCTATATCCTGCATCAGGCTTCCCCTTGCTCCTTCTCCAAAGACGGTGACCTTTGCCATAAGGTCTATTCCGGGCTCAAAATTACCCTTGGGAGAGCCGTCCTTCCCGAGCCCTTTATCTCCGGTTCTGACTCCTGTGACAGTCTTCCCGTTATCGTCATACAGGACTTCTTTTCCGGCAAATCCGGGGAATATGTTTATTCCGAGCTCAAGAGCGATCTCGCCAAGCCATTTCGTGAATTTTGAAAGGCTTATGATATAAAATCCCTTGTTGTGCATATGGCGGGGCGTAAAAGGCACCTTAAAATATCCGGTTTTTGTCAGAAAGACAAATTCATCTCCCCTTACAGTCGTTTCAACAGGACATCCTTTTTCAATAAAATCGGGAATCAGCTCCTGCAATGCCGTCGGATTTAATACAGCTCCGCTCAGGGCATGAGATCCGATCTCGGCGCCCTTTTCAATCAGAGCGACCTCGATTGAGATGTTTTTCTTTTTAGCAAGCTGCATCAACTTTATTGCGCCAGCCAGAGATGCCGGGCCCCCTCCCACGAAAAGCACGTCAAAATCGATTCTTTCTCTTTGCTGATCCATATTTTCCACCTTTTAATGTATATTTTATGTCAAACAGATTTATAAAATAGTTACAATATAACTATAAAATCTGCAAGCTAAATTGACACTGGTTTACTTGCATCTCTTTATCCCCGGATTGCTTTTTCCCTTTTGACATTGTAGCATGAACAATGAGCTGGGAATAGTACATGGTTAGAGATCTTTGCATAACTATCACCAGGAACTGACAGGAGAAAATAGGCCGGAGTTTATGGTAAGCGTTGTTATACCGACATATAACAGGGGATGGATTTTAAAAGAGGCGGTTGATTCAGTCCTCTCTCAGGATTGCGAAAACTTTGAACTTATTGTGGTGGATGACGGTTCGACCGACAACTCTCAGGATGTGCTTTTTTCCTACGGGGACAAAATTAAAGTCATACGGCAGGAAAATAAGGGTGTCAGCGCCGCGAGAAACAAAGGCATAGCCTCATCATCCGGAACTTATATAGCATTTCTTGATTCTGATGATCTATGGCTTCCCGGGAAACTTGAAGCTCAGCTTGAATTTTTCAGAAACAATCCGGATGCCCTCATATGCCAGACTGAGGAACTCTGGATAAGAAACGGAAGAAGGGTGAATCCCGGGAAAAGGCATAAAAAGATATCAGGATTCTTTTTTGAAAAATCTCTTGAACTTTGCATGGTAAGTCCCTCTGCCGTCATGGTAAGAAGGGAGTTGTTCAATATGGCCGGCCTTTTCGACGAATCGCTGCCAGCATGTGAAGATTATGACATGTGGCTCAGGATAACCTGCAGGCATCCGGTATATCTTATTGATATTCCGCTCATACTTAAAAGAGGCGGGCATAATGACCAGCTTTCCCGGATGCATTCTCTTGACAAGTACAGGATACGATCAATAAAAAAACTCCTTGAATGTGATCTGCTGTCAGAGGATCAGCAAAAGCTTGCGGAAAAAGTCCTGGCTGAAAAATGCCTTGTTTATGCCAAAGGCTGCAGAAAAAGAGGGCGCGTGGACGAAGCCATTGAGTATGAGGGCTTTGCATAACATCTGACTAAAAGACCGGCACAGGTAACCGGTTTTACCGTTTCGCAAGAACGAGATTCAGAATTTGTTTATGGCAGCAGATTCACTCCCATTAGACCGGGCAGCCCCAGTAGATATACTCTCATGAAGTCATTATTCCGTCTCTGCCTGTGTTTCTTTATTGACAATCAGGGGGCGTTGTTATGGTTCGTACAAATTTCTTGAGAAACGGTAAAACCGGTTACCTGTGCCCGTCCCACAACCTGTCATGCAAATTATAAACAGAGCCTCTTCAGAAGCGATCCTGAAGTCCCATTGGATCCTTGAATTCGAGAGTAGGATTGAAACGTATCTTCTTCTCTCCCCTCAGGTCGGCATATTTCATGAGCTCAAGATCCACTTTTATCGGAACATTAACACCGGCTTTGGTCAGCAGCTGCCGCAGAAATGCTTCCGATTTTGAGGCAAAGGCAACGGCATCTCCCAGAATACGCAAGCCTTCGGTGGGATTGTGAAATCCAACCGAGTTTTCGGCTCCCATGAAAAGGCCCCGGTAAAACGCCTCTTCATAAAAATCCTTTGCTTTTTTGTATAGTTCCTGGTCAATCGGTTTGCCTTCGTCCCTGGCCTTGTGCGTGATTTCAAACAGCTTTGCGACCGTGGCTGTTGCATATCCGCTGCGGATCATCAGGGAAACCGTCCGGTCCTGAATAGCAAAAACCCGCTCCTTCAACCAACCGGGATTTGCGGCATGGCATTGCTGGCAGGCCCTCATTTCATTCTGTATCGGGCTCATAACACGATGATCGGAAATTTTATATACGCCCGCCTTGACGTAAGGCATATGGCAGTCGGCACAGGATGCCCCGGCTTTGAAATGAGAGCTGTTGTTGGTAAAAAATTCAAATTCGGGATGGCGGATGAACCCCATTTTGAATCCGGTAACATTTTGCTTCCATTCCTTGACCGTATCATCGCTCCGGATTTTTTTAATAACATCTTCAACGGTAATCGATCCCCACTTGCTGTTTTGCCATGGAAAAAACAGTCCGACGGATTTTCCTTCGGCATCCTTATTAATATTATATGTGACATGGCACTGAGCGCACACTACCGAACGCAGCTCCTGGCGGGAGAATGCATTGACGTCTTTACCCATTCCTTCGAGTGCCTTGACCAGCGTAAACCCGCGTGAAATCCTGAGAGTCATATCTCTGTTGTTGTGGCAGTCAATGCAGGCAACACCGAGCGTCCTGTCTTTCTCCGGAATTTTGCCAAGTACTTCTTTGAAAGGCTTCATATAATAATCGGAACCCATTTCCTTATGCAAACTCGGGGCATACGGGGTTTTGCAGCTCAGGCAGACTCCTCCTGCCTTGAGACGGGAGGAATCGATTTCGAGCTGATCGCGCACCATATAGGCGTGACCCCTCGGTTCGTTATATTCCACGCCAAATCCCCAGCCGTTGAATAACAGGGCCATGTATGGAAATTCTGAGAGTTTATCCACTGAAATTGCGCTGCCGTCCATACCTGTTTTGTATTTGCTCAATCTTGCGCTCACAGGGGATTCCGTTTTTTTCCAAAGCTCGTATTCTTCGTTATAGGCTTTTCCCCAGAGCTCGGGATTCATTTCACCGTCCGGAATAACGATCGTCTGCCTGGGTTCAGGTTTGGATGGCTGGCAACCCAGCAGAGCAATCAATACAGATAACAAAAGGCAAACGAAAATTCGTTTATTATCAGGAAAAGTCATCTGTCCCTCCTATTCTTTTAAACCTTAATATTATATACCGTAAGAGGCCGGACCCGGGTATGGCCTCTTACGAACGGGAGCTGAGCAACGCGCACTCATTATTTATCGGTCATCCGGGTGCCCGCAAGATTGTGCTGAAGCCAGCGGTGGCATTCCCAGCAATTACGCGTCCGGTCTATTTTTTCAACAGCGGTTTCATGGCACCGGGTGCAGTTGGATTGAACCGTTCTCACTCCGTGTGAAGAAAGCGTTATCATATCCGGCACTCTGCCGGAATAAAATACAAACATGTCTTTCATTCCATCGATTGATTTCCAGGTATAATATATGCCTAAATTTTCGTGGGGAAGATGGCAGTCAACACATTGAATGCTCCTATGGGCGCCGGTATGAAACCAGGCCTCATACTGGGACTCCATGACATGGCAGGAAGCGCAAAAATCCGGCGTCTCGGTTTTCGCCATGAGCCCGGGAGGCCCGAACATGACAAAAAACCCGCCTGCCGCTGCCAGTAAAATAATTATCAGAATTATTTTTTGCGTCCTTGAGATCATATCGGGATCTCCTCATTATATAGTAAAAAAGAGATTTGTTTTCCGGTGTTCGATATCGTTCATGGCTGGAATTGTAAAGAACTATGATTAATCAAATATAGATTTTTTAACAGGATTGCAAGAAAATAACCAAACAGTGTACATGCGGAACCTAAACGGCGGCGCCTTAAAATAAAAAAGGCATCCGTGCTTGTTACACGAATGCCTTTTTGTTTAAATATTATCAGCTAATTACAGCTTTGTCACGTTTGCTGCGCCGGGGCCTTTGGGGCCGTTTACTATATCGAACGTAA
>JAUPLM010000270.1 GCA_030836965.1 Thermodesulfobacteriota bacterium
AAGAAAAGGATTCAAGGGGTCAAGGGGTCAAGTGTGAGGTAAGATCAGAAGATTGGAAATTTTGGACTTAGGACATAAAGAAAAAAACGAAGCTCGAAGTACGAAATTTGAATTTGATTTTCACTTGAACCCTTGAATCCTTGACCCCTTGAACCCTTTTGGGACAATACTCTATAAACATTAAGTAAAAAATCACGGTAACACATATCATAATAAATCAACCAGGAACTCTATATGGCAAAACCTAAACTTAAAGAGCATGTTATAAACAGGAACTGGTGCAAAGGATGCGGGATTTGTGTCCATTTCTGCCCGAAAAAAGTGCTTGAACTCGATTCCGAAGAGAAAGCAATTGCGGCGCGCCCGCAGGATTGCATTGCATGCAAACTTTGCGAATTAAGATGTCCTGATCTCGCAATAGAAATAAAAACCGAATAGGACCATCATATGAATGAAAAGAAGATAAAATTTGTTCAGGGAAACGAAGCATGCGTGGAAGCCGCATTATATGCCGGGCTCAATTTTTTTGCCGGCTACCCGATAACGCCTTCCACGGAAATAGCCGAAACCCTTTCGGCAAGGCTTCCTCAGACAGGCGGAAAATTTGTGCAGATGGAAGATGAAATAGCCTCCATGTGCGCTATCATAGGGGCCTCTCTGACAGGATGTAAAGTTATGACGGCTACAAGCGGCCCCGGATTCTCTCTCATGCAGGAGGCCCTGGGCTACTCGGTAATGGCCGAAATTCCCTGCGTTATCGTAAATGTTCAGCGTGGAGGACCCTCCACCGGCAATCCGACTCATGTAAGCCAGGGTGATATAAACCAGGCAAGATGGGGAACTCACGGCGACCATGCGATCATCACGCTGACGGCTTCGAATCACCAGGATGTATTCTCCATAACTGTCGACGCATTCAACATGGCTGAAACTTACAGGACGCCGGTTATTCTTCTCTTCGATGAAGTCATAGGTCATATGAGGGAACGTCTGGTAATACCTGAAAAGGGAGAGATACCTCTTGTCGAAAGGCTTAAAACATCTGTAAAAAGAGACGTTGACTATCATCCCTATCTCCCGCGGGAAGACGGACGCCTCCCCATGTCCGATTTCGGCGGCGTTCACAGGTACAATGTCACCGGTCTCTTTCACGACATGTGGGGATTTCCTTCAAGTGATCCTGCCATAGTTCACGGGCTCCTCCGCCATCTCGTAGACAAGATAATGAACAATGAAAACGACATTGCTAGATATAAGGAGCATTATCTGGAAGATGCGAGAACCATCCTTATCTCCTACGGATCTTCAGCGCGTTCAGCCCTTCATGTGGTAAAAAACAGGAGGGCAAGGGGAGAGAGCCTGGGGCTTCTCGAACTTCAGACCCTGTGGCCCTTTCCTGCCGAAATTGTCCGAGAAAAATGCCGTAATGCGAAAAGCGTGATCGTGGTTGAAATGAACATGGGGCAGGTTTTACAGCAGGTCAGGGCGGCTGTCGACAAACCCGAAAATGTGTTTCTGGCAAACCGCATAGACGGCGTTCTGATAAATCCTACCGATATAAGAAACATAATGCGGCTCATTCAGGGCAAGGGGGTATAGAAATGGCGATAAAAGATTATATAAGAGAAAGATTCTTTCCCCACATGTGGTGCCCGGGATGCGGCCACGGCATAGTATTGAACGGCCTGATAAGGGCCGTTGAGGATCTCGGGATAAACACAAACGACATAGTAATGGTTTCAGGCATCGGATGCTCCTCCAGAATTTCGGGTTATCTGGATTTTCACACAATGCACACGATCCACGGCCGCGCCTTGGCATTCGCGACAGGCATAAAAATGAGCAGGCCGGAACTTAATCTTATAGTTCCGATGGGAGACGGCGACGCGCTCGCCATAGGCGGGAACCATTTCATTCACGCGGCGCGCCGGAATATCGACATGACCGCGATCGTAATGAACAACCGCATATACGGAATGACGGGAGGGCAGTACTCTCCCCTCTCCGGCTACGGAACCCTCGCCACTACGGCGCCTTATACCAATATCGACCACTCCTTTGATATCGTAAAGCTCGCAGAGGCAGCAGGAGCCACGTTTGTGGCCCGTTCCACCGCGTACCATGCCCAGCAGCTCTCTGATGTAATTAAGCAGGCTATAACCCACAAAGGTTTTTCCGTTGTCGAAATTCTTTCCCAGTGCCCGACCTACTTCGGAAGAAAAAACAAGGAGGGGAGCGCGGTTGACATGCTGGAGCGCATGAAGGATGTCACCACTCCTATCGGTTCAAAAGCGAAAAAGGAGAATCCCGACCTTATCGAGCGCGGAGTTTTCGTAAACGAAGAGAAGCCTGAATATTGCAGCGAGTACAAAAAAATCATCGAAAGAGCGATGAAGGGGAATTGAACATGGAAAGAATCAGGATGGTATTTTCGGGTTCGGGCGGACAGGGCGTGATCACAGCCGCAATTATAATAGCCGAGGCCGCCGTGCTTCATGAAAACCTTGTGGCTGTCCAGTCCCAGTCTTACGGAGCCGAGGCAAGAGGCGGCGCGACAAGATCCGATGTTCTCATATCCGATACGGAAATAAATTTTCCAAAGGTAACCTACCCGAACCTTCTAGTCTGTCTCACTCAGGAGGCATACAATAAATTCTCACCGATTATCCGTCCGGGAGGGTTTCTCATCACCGATACCAAGTATGTAACGACGCATAAAAAAGTGGCCGCGCGCCAGAGAGAGCTTCCGATGTATCAGACGGTGATGGACCAAATAGGCAAACCGGTAGTGTTTAACATCTGCATGCTCGGCGCCGTTATAGGGATGCTGGAAATCGTAAAGCCTGAATCTATAATGAAGGTGATTGAAACAAGAATACCGGCAGGCCTGATCGATCTTAACAGGAAAGCCCTTGAACTGGGAATAAAACTTGGAGAACCATTTAAGGGATAAGGCGAATATCGAACATCGAATATCGGACATCGAAAAAAGAAAGAAGGCGTATGGATTATCTATGTTCGATGTACGATGTCCGAAGTTCGAACCGAACACCTGCCATGCCGGCATATACATTCATATCCCATTCTGCGTAAGAAAATGCCCTTACTGTAATTTTTATTCCATCACGGACCATTCACTCGCAAAAGAATTCGTCAACGCCCTGAAACTCGAAATGGCCATGTACAGCGGGGTAGAACTCCTCTTTGATACTCTTTACATCGGAGGCGGCACCCCTTCGGTTCTGGAACCGGCGGAAATAGACGGAATCATCAAAAAAGCGTTTTCCCTTTTTCAGATAACATCCGATCCCGAGATAACAATCGAAATCAATCCCGGAACCGTGACTCCCGGGTCGCTGGAAAGTTTCAGGCAATCGGGCGTAAACAGGATAAACATCGGAATACAGTCGTTTAAGGAGAGCAATCTTAAATTCCTGGGCAGAATTCATTCGGCCGAAGATGGGAAAACGGCGGTCAAATGGGCTCGGAATGCCGGTTTCGAAAATATCGGCATTGATATGATGTACGGGATTCCGGGAGAGACGGAAAAATCATGGCTTATCGATCTTGAAACAGCCCTGCTGCTGGAACCAGAACATCTCTCCTGCTACATGCTCACCTATGAATCCGGAACCCGGATGCATAAGGAGATGAAAAACGGCACCTTCTCTCCCCTGCCGGAATCTCTCGCGGCCTCCCTGTTCGGATCAACAGGCGATTTTCTTGAAAAGAACGGGTATATCCAATACGAAACTTCAAATTTCGCACGCTCGGAAGAGAAAAAATCCCGGCACAATATAAAATACTGGTCATTTATTCCATACATAGGGTTCGGCCCCTCCGCTCATTCATTTTACGGAACACGGCGAAGCTGGAACAGGCAGAATGTTTCAGGTTACATAAAAAAAGTTGAATCCGGAACGTCTCCCGTGGAAGGGAAAGAGGATCTTACAAGGGAGCAGCAGATTATCGAAGCCGTCTTTTTAGGCCTGAGGCAAAAGCGCGGAATAGATATCGGGTTTTTTAATGATAAATTCAATGTAAGGTTTGAGGATATTTTCAGCGAGACCATATCCGGTTTAACTAAAAAGGGACTTATATTTATCCGCGATGACAGGTGCGCCCTCACAGGAAAAGGAATGGTTCTTCTTGACAGCATTTGTGCCGAGTTTGTATGTAGTGAAATTGGATAGGGAAAAGGCACGAGGCGAGAGGCGGAAGGCGAAATTCGAATTTACCGCAACTTGCCACTTGAACCCTTGAACCCTCGAATCCTTGAACCCTTTTTTACCAGAGATCATAACCATGACCAGATTCTATGTTTTTATATTAAGAATTATACTTGGCGCGGCATTCGCCGTTTTCTTGTCCCGGTTTTTTTACCCGGACTGGAAAATCATATATGTCGCGGGACTGGGCGCTTTTTTAGTCGCTATGGCGTATATTCTTGAATACTGGAGAAAGCGGGACAAGTGAAACAGATCGTTCTTGGAACAGCCGGTCACATCGATCACGGGAAAACGACTCTCGTCAAGGCACTCACAGGCATAAATACCGACAGGCTCAAGGAGGAACAGCTCCGGGGAATAACCATAGAGCTCGGGTTCGCGTGGCTTGATCTTCCGGGAGGACTTAGAATCGGGATCGTGGATGTCCCGGGACATGAAAAATTCGTGAAAAACATGGTAGCCGGAGCCACGGGCATTGATGTTGTGGCAATGGTGATAGCGGCGGATGAAGGCGTGATGCCCCAGACAAGGGAGCATATGGAGATATGCCAGCTTCTCGGCGTAAAGTACGGTTTTGTCGTTCTTACCAAGACGGATCTTGTAGATGATGAATGGCTGGAGCTTGTAACGGATGACATCAGGAAGTTTGTAAAAGAGACTTTTCTCGACGGCGCCCCTATTCTTCCCGTATCCGCCGTAACCGGAAAGGGAATCCCCGAATTCATAAAGACGCTGGATGAGCTGAGCCCGAAAATTCCCGGGCGATCCTCCTCCGGCCTCTTCCGCCTGCCCGTAGACAGGGTTTTTACCATGAAGGGGTTCGGGACGGTTATAACCGGCACCCTTATATCCGGCAAGGTAGAGGTCGGGGAAATGATCATGATATACCCTTCAGGCGTAACATCCAAAGTGCGCGGAATCCAGGTCCATAACGAGAGCGTGAATGAAGCTGTAGCCGGAATGCGGACGGCGATCAATTTCCAGGGGCTCGACAAGGCATCCGTGGAGCGGGGAGAGGTTGTTTCCACTCCCGGCGCCCTTATCCCCGGTTACATGCTCGACGTTTCACTCCATCTTCTTAAAAGCAACAGGAAACCGGTCAAAAACCGCACCCGCGTAAGGTTTCATACCGGCACAAGTGAAATACTGGGAAATCTGATTCTGCTTGACAGGGAGGAGCTTCTTCCCGGTGAAGATACCGTGGCCCAGATCAGGCTCGATTCTCCTACGGCGGTCGTAAAGGATGACAGATTTGTTCTCAGGAGTTTTTCCCCCGTAAGAACGATAGCCGGCGGACAGATTCTCAACCCGGTTCCCCGGAAGCATAAGAGATTCAAGCCGGAAGTCACGGAAGCCCTGAAAAATCTTTCAACCCTCCCGGCTGAAGAGCTGGTCGGTTATTATGTAGCCGAATCCGGATACATGGGCGTCTCTTTTTCGGATCTGAAGGTCATGACTAACATCTCCGAAAAGAATCTTGACGGCAGCATCCAGAATCTTCTGTCGAAAAAGAAGATTGTTCTGATTGATAAAGAGAGCAGAATTTTTCTTCATCAGGCCGATATAGAGAATCTCAAGAAAGAAATGCACGATTTTATAGATGCTTATCACAAGGCGAACCCGCTTAAAGCAGGCATGCCCAAGGAGGAGCTGAAATCCAAATTACCGGACTTCCTTAACCCGAAGCTTTTTATCCTGATACTCAACCAGATGATAAAAGATAAAAAGGTCGCCCTTGACGAGGATTTGGTTCGTCTCGAAGGGCATAAGGTTTCACTAGGTGAAGATCAGAGCGGCATAAAAATTAAAATAATAAAGGCTTTTAAAGATAGCGGTCTCACACCTCCGTATCTGAAGGAGCTGGTTGAGGAGCATAAAATGGATCCTGCCGGGGCGAAAGAGGTGCTCACGCTTCTTGTAGATGAGGGAATCCTGTTAAAGATAAAAGAAGACCTCTATTTCCATACCGACAACATCAATGATATAAAAACCAGAATGATCGATTTTTTGCGGAAAAACGGTGAAATGTCGGCTCCGCAGTTCAAGGAGATGGCCGGGGCATCACGAAAGTTCCTGATACCGCTTCTCGAATATTTCGATTCAAAGAATGTTACGATCCGCATCGGGGATATCAGGAAGCTGCGTAAAGGGTAAAAGCGGAATGTCGGACATCGAACTTCGGACTTCGCTTTTCGATATTCGATATTCTATGTCCGATATTCGATATTCTATGTTCGGCTTTTCGATATTCGATGTCCGATATTCGATTTTTTTGTCCCCTGCCCCCCTGCGGTCCGCCAATAGTTATGGCGGGTTGAATCCTTGAACCCTTTCTTTTCAAAATATCTCTTGAAATGCATTATCTTATTTGGTAGAAAGCCCTCAAAGTTTAATTGATGCTTATGGTGGGTGTAGCTCAGTTGGCAGAGCACCGGGTTGTGGCCCCGGTTGTCGAGGGTTCAATCCCCTTCACTCACCCCATTTTCTGAACTTCCGCTTTCATGGAAATGGCGGGATTTCAGACGGCAAAGTAAAAAGCTCAGTATGCAAGGCGCGCAAATCATGAGGAATGAAGCGTACATGTTATTACGCTGCAATGACGAAAGATGAAGCGCAATCCGCCATAGATCTTTGGCGGACAGAATGACTTTTTACAAAGCCGTAATTTTATTTGCGCCCGTAGCTCAGCTGGATAGAGCGCCGGACTTCGAATCCGTAGGCCGCAGGTTCGAATCCTGCCGGGCGTACCAATTAATTGAAGCTGTTCGTCAACTGCCGGAGCATTATTCAGATCGATTGACCGGCAATTTCATGGAAGGCGCCAAAACAACAGTCAGATCTGATTATAAAAAATAAAAACCCCATTTCACCTGCTGCACTTATACTTTGATGTACGCCCCCTATTCGCTCCCGTTACATATTTAAGTCAGGGTTTCCCATTAATTTTTGGTTTTTTGTTTTTTGATTTGTTTTTTCAGATCGGCCTGCGTCCTGCTAAGTTCAGATTCAAGTTTCTTGGATTCAGTTATTTCCGTAAAGGTTATTACCAGGCCGTCGATCCGGTTTTCGATGGTGTGGTAGGGCATTATGCGCACCTGGAAACACCGCCCTCCTGTTGTAGCAATCTGTTTTTCGACAAAGATCAGAGTTTGCATCACCTCATGAGCGTCGGCTTCAAGCTCCGGATAGACCAAATCCGAAACGATGTCGGTGATTGGCCTGCCTACATCCCCGGGAATCAGCTTGATGATCTGCGAGGTCCGGCTGGTGAATCGCCGCACTTTGAGCGTTTCGTCCAGAAAGAGCGTTGCGATATCAGTGCTGTCCAAGAGGTTCTTCATGTCGTTGTTAATGTTTGAGTACTCATTAACCTTGGCCTGGAGCTCGTTATTGACCGTCTGCAGTTCTTCGTTCATTGACTGCATTTCCTCTTTAGAGGTTGTCAGTTCCTCGTTTGTGCTCTGCAGTTCTTCATTGGCTGACTGCAACTCCTCGTTCAAAGATTTAAGCTCTTCCTGAGATGCCTGCATCTCTTCTCGGGTTGTCTGGATCTCATGGTTGGCCTGCATAAGTTCCCGTTCCAGTTCCAAAATCTGGGTGTTCTGGGTTAAAGATTCCAGGAGTTTACCGGACGCTTTGCCTCCGGTGGGCTTAGCCGCGTCCGTAAAGACAGTCAGAAGCATCCCGCTCAGTAAGCCCGGGTCAGTAATGTACCGGATGGAAATGTCTATTGCCTGAACTCCGCCGTTTCTCTTCACTTTCACTTCCCTGATGGTTATTGTACCTTTTCCTTCGATCGCCTTCCGGAAGGCCCCGGGTAATTTATAGCGCAGACCTTCCTGCGCCATGACGAAGAGGTTCCAGTTGACCTTTCCGGCAGCAGGCTCAAGGTACTTTCCGGTACGTCCGCTGATATAGAGGATATCGCCCTTGTCGTTCGTAAGCGCTGCAGCCGGGGCATACTCCTGCAGGATCAATTTATCTGCCATCTCCTGAAAATGTGGATAGGGTTTCCGTACCACATCTCTAGTCAACTCCATCTGCTGAGATGGGGAATAAATAGAGGGGAACTTGATCTGTTTGTTCCCGGGAATGCCGGCAAGTTTCCGGTATATCTTCATCTTATCGTCCATAGGTTTGAAAAGACCGGTAAAAGCGCCAATAGTCTCCGCACTCCCCAGAAAAAGGACTCCGCCTGGATTGAGGCTGTAATGGAATAGAGGCAGAAGCTTTTTCTGGAGTTCCTGGGTCAGGTAAATGAGAAGGTTCCGGCAGATCAGGATATCTATTTTTGTGAAAGGCGGGTCCATTATTACATTCTGGGGGGCAAATATCACCATTTCGCGGATTTCCCTGCTTACACGCAGGCCGCCTTCCTCCTGAACAAAAAACCGGTGCATGCGGGCAGGCGAAACGTCGGCAGCAATGTTGGCTGGATAGATGCCCGCACGGGCATTATCTATGGCATCCTTGTCCAGATCGGTTGCAAAGATCTGGAGCGAAAAATTCCTCACCGGCTTGACATCCTTAATGGCTTCCCTGAAAATTATGGCCAGGGAATAGGCCTCTTCCCCCGTGGAGCAGCCTGGTATCCATGCTCTGAGAATACCTCCCGTCTTGCGGGCCGACAGAAGTTCCGGAAGAACTTTTACTTTCAGATGCTCCCACATTTCCGGATTGCGGAAGAAGCTGGTAACGCCGATCAGCAGTTCCCTGAAAAACAACTCCGCCTCCTGGGAGTTCTCCTGCAGGAACCGGACGTAGGCCTCGATCCTGTCAATCTGATGTATACCCATGCGCCGCTCGATCCGGCGATAGACGGTGCTTTTCTTGTACTGAGAAAAGTCGTGGCCTGTTTTTGTCCGAAGTATGATGAAGATCTTATCCAGTGCGCTCATGATCTTGCTCTCCAGCGGCGCTGCAACCCGGTCAGTGAGGAAAAGGCTATTGAGATAGTCAATGATCCGGCCCGGCAGTTCTTCCACAGGGGCAATTACGTCGGCCAGCCCCGCCTCAATCACGCTCCGGGGCATGCCGTCGAATTTTGCTGAGGCCGGCGCCTGGACGAATACCGATCCGGCTTTTTCCTTGATGGCCCTTAAGCCCAGTGTGCCGTCTGAGCCCATACCCGAGAGGATAACACCAATACTTTTGTCATGCAGATCATCTGCCAGGGAGCGGAAAAAAAAATCGATGGGCAGGCGGAGCCCGTGTGAAGCCGTCGGATTGAAAAGGTGCAACTTTCCGTGCAGGATGGACAAGTCTTTGTTCGGAGGAATCACATAGACGGAATCGGGGTTGACTTGCATCAGGTCCTTAACCTGAACAACTGTCATGGGTGTAAATCGCTTGAGAAGTTCCACCATGATCCCCTTGTGGGTTGGGTCAAGATGCTGAACGATGACAAAGGCCATGCCGCTCTTTGCCGGCACGTTATTCAAAAACAGTTCAAGCGCCTCAAGTCCTCCTGCGGAAGCTCCGATGCCCACAATGGGAAATTGCTGATTAGTGTCGCGTGAAATACCTCTTTCCGGAACCGGCTTTTTCTTCGGGACGGAATTGCCGGATTTTATCTGTCGCTTTGCGGGTTTTGTTTTTTTCTTCATGTAGTCCCCTGATAATCAGTTTCATATTCTTATGCGGGCTGAATGATCTCTTGCCGGGATGAGCGAAGATCACGTAGATGTGCGTTTGTTCTTATGCTCAACAATGTTTAGATTGATCTATGATACGCGGAATTTCATTTTTCAGTCCGTATAGCCCGCCGTTGTTACGGTGATGATGGTTGTGTATGTGTAATGCGTCAAAAAGAACGCATAAGAATTTCGATGGGTCTGCTGAAATGCGGACTCAAAAGACCACATTACTACTGGTTTGTCAATGAATTATAATGTTTATCTAAAACTCTGCGTTAGAATTGCGCAAGGAACATAAATGATTACCGCCCGACGATTTGTATGGGTGCGCCAGATTTGAAAAACGATGTTGCAGGAAGTTGTTTTAACCGAATGAACCATAAAACTCAGAGCGGAATGATTTAGTGTGGGGCTTGTGTGGGATTTTTTCTAAAAAAGCCGTATTTAGCCTAATCCTAACGCTGACTGACTACAATATCATCAAATCCAACAGTAATTGATTGATTCCCTGAATAAACAACGCAACCTAACCAGTCCCCGAAAAACGGCATAAACGGGGTTTCAGCAACAAGCTGACTATTGATGTAGAATTCCAGGGTAGTTCCCGATTTTCTTAACGTCAGCCTGTTCTTCGCATCAGACTTGTTTACAGCCTTCTCCGGTCTGCCGAATATTCTCGTTACTGAATTACTATCTATGCTTTCATGAATAAAATACCTCTTGCCGGTTATAACAAACTGGTAATATGTCTTCAGGTCTCTCATTCCCCATACGAGACCATAACCGTAATCGTCTGTGCCGGACATCTTTTCAACGTTCATATCTATTCTAAAATCGGATGTCTGATCTATAGGAATCTTTCTGGTGCTTATCCAGCTTCCACCTTTCTTCGATTCAAGAATATATTTTCCATTGACGATTTCAAACCGTTTTTCCTTATCGTTGACTATAAACCATCCCTTTTCATTCGAATTAAAACGCTCTTCAAACAAAACAGCGTCCCTGGCAATTAATGAACTCTCTTTTTCACCTAGGAGCTTTTTCGCAAGTCTCTTTGTTGAGTCGATCAGCTCATCAACTTCACATTTGCATGTATCCTCCGCGACAAGATCCACTCTACCCGTCTTAACGTCTATCAACTGGAGCATCAGATAATAGGTCTTCCCCACAAGACCCACCGAACCGTTTACTATCTTTCCCACGCCGAGTATCTGCCCGGCTTCAACCTTGCACTCCTGCGCAACGCAGCCCGACATCTGGAATTTCTGCTCGCCTAGTATCTTGTTCATGTTGCCACGGTCTATCACTTCATACTTGTCGGACCTGGAAAACTCGTAAATGACGCTGTCTGTAAGCGGACGCGAAATGCCCTTGTCCCCGGTTGTAACTTCAAAGTCAAAGACTGCTATGTAATTATCTACCGTCTTTATTTCGGATTTGTTCATTTTTTCGGCGGCTGAAACGCCGGATACGGTAAGAAAAATCAGGAACAATACAAAAAGAACTATATTTATTTTCTTCATTAAGTAATGCCTCAATGTAAGCAGGAAGAAACACCTGCAATCTCAAACATCAAAATTTAAATTACTTCCGGGATCTGATTCCAGTCTGTAGTATAAAAAGGAGAGCGTTTTTCGAAAGAGGTACGCCATGAATTGGTTCCTGCAAGCCCCGTCGCCGCATAAGTCAGGGTGCCCGAACCCATTTTAAGATTTACGGCATCGAGGGTTTTCATAAGCTTCTCCGAGCGCTTCCGGTTTATATCGTCAAAAAGTCCCATTTGAATACGGGTATCAGGAAGTAAATCTCTGAACATGACACCGGCCCTTTTGAACATGCAGCCTCTCCTGTAAATTTCCTCAAGACACCCTCCCGCATACCGGATGAGTTCACCCGTATCTATTGTCGCAACGGGAAGGTTTATTGTTTTGATCCTATAATAAAAATCCTCTTTTTTGAAACGGCTCGTATGGAGAAAAACGGAAAGCTCACGGGTTGCCGCGTTCTCCCTGCGCAGCTTTTCCGCACCCATCGACACATAGGTTGCCAGAGCTTCCTTCAGTTCGGAAAGGCTTTCAACCTGATTCCTGAATGTCCTTGAAACCGTAATTCCATTTTTGGGCTGAGGGCAGGTTTCAACCGAATAACAGGGAATT
>JAUPLM010000271.1 GCA_030836965.1 Thermodesulfobacteriota bacterium
CAAACGGTAATCAAACAAATCCGGTGGATTTAGCCGCCTATCTATTCCGTACCGAAATAGAATACACCTCTCGGCATGATTTTTTTCCCAATTTTTCCCTTTTCAGAAAGAAATTCAAGATACTTTTCCGCTTCATCATCCGTAATATTTAATATACGCGAAACATCGGCTGCGGTACACGGTCTTCTCTTCACGGTAGCCGTAATAAAACCGGTTATATCACCGCTTAAAACGCTTTTCTTCGATTCCGGCCTGCCGATGATCAGGGCGTCCTCAAAATATCCGGCGATATTCTCCATAACCGATTTTTCAACAGCTTCAACCCAGCTTTCGGTTCCAGGCCTGTCAAGAGTATTAAGATGAATTTTATCCGGTCTTATCAGTTTAAGAAAATCTTTAATCTTTCCGAGCTCTGTCTCATTATCATTTATATTTTTAACAAGAAAAACTTCAACCCATAATTCTTTCTGATAAATATTTCTGAAATTTATCAGGCCGTCGGTTATTTTTGATAGTTCAAGAGCGCTATGAGGCCTGTTTATACGGGCAAAACTCTCAACCAATCCCGCATCAAGTGAAACCTTAACAAGATCCGCATCAAGAACCTGCTTTAAAACCGCCGGTTCATTTAAAAGAGTTCCGTTTGTCAGGAGAGCGACCCTGTAACGGGGATAATCGCATTTTAAAAAATTAATCAGCTCCCCGATGCAGCTGTGGAGAGTCGGTTCGCCCGAACCTGAAAACGTTATATAATCGAGACCGGGGTTTCCGGAAAGATAATCCCTTATCTCGGATTCAACCTTATCAGAAGGAACATACTCTTTTCTGCAGGTTGTAAGCGTTTTTGTTTTTCCGCATTCACAGTATATACAATCAAGAGTGCAGATTTTCGCCGGTAAAAGGTCTACACCGAGCGATACTCCGAGCCGCCTTGACGGTACAGGACCGAAAATATACCTGTATCCTGAATTTATTTTGTTCTTCATTTACACACTAATCCATCAAAATCTTTATATTTATAACACAATCCGGAACAAACGACAACAGATTTATATAATATCTTGAGCTTGATAAACTATTACATATATGTATATGATAAAATATGAAATATAACGGCTTTGTAAAAAGCTGCCAATGCCGTAAATTCAGTGGAAATAAGCTGCGGCGGACTATAGCGCCGCAATGTTTCAGACATATGGATAAAGTCTGAGGCCGGTATGAACCAGGGAAATATTGATGAAAGCGGTAGAACACTCCGATATTAAAGGTCTTACAATCATAACAACGCATATAAATGCGGATTTCGATGCTATAGCTTCCATGCTTGCGGCGCAGAAACTCTACCCCGGATCTCTTGTCGTTTTCCCAGGTTCACAGGAAAAAAACCTGAGAAATTTCTTTGTGGAATCGATGGTATATCTTTTCAACATGGCCGATATGAAGAAGATCGATTTTTCGAATGTCAGCCGGATAGTTATGGTTGATACCCGCCAACCGGGCAGAATCGGAAAGCTTTCGTCGCTTCTTGAACGCGACGATATCGATATACATATATATGATCACCATCCGCATGCATCAAATGATATAAAAGGCAGTTTTGAAGTGTACCGTCAGACAGGTTCAACTGTTGCCATTCTCGCCGGAATGCTTAAAGAAAAAGGGATTGAAATCACTGCCGATGAAGCGACGATAATGTGCCTCGGCATATACGAGGATACAGGATCTTTCACATTCCCCTCAACCACGGAAGACGATTTTAATGCGGCGGCTTTTTTACTTTCAAAAGGAGCCAACCTGAACATAATCTCCAATCTTATTTCGCGGGAAATAAGTCCGAAACAGGTTTCTCTTTTAAATGACATGATTCAGGCTTCAACCAGGCATAACATAAACGGAATTGAAGTCGTCATTACAACCATATCGACGGATACATATGTAAATGATTTCGCATTTCTCGTCCACAAGATGGCGAGGATGGAAAACATGGATGCCATATTCGCGCTCGCTCTAATGGAAAACAAGGTTTATCTTGTGGCAAGAAGCAGAGTGACCGAAGTTGATGCAGGCGCGATTGCGGCTCCTCTTGGCGGCGGAGGCCACGCATTTGCCGCTTCGGCGACTATAAAGGGGAAAACCGTTGCGCAGATCGAACAGAAACTATTAGAAATTCTGTATGAAAAAATCAGGGCAAGAAGAACGGCACGGCAACTCATGTCTTCCCCTGCTATAGATGTCAGCGGCGATATTTCATGCAGGGATGCAAGCGGATTTCTTACACGCTATAATGTAAATGCCCTTCTGGTTACGGAGAAGAACGACGGGCGGAAGAATCTGCTCGGTTATATTACGCGGCAGGTTATCGAAAAAGCGCTTTATCACAAGCTGGATCATGTCCAGGTCAGAGAATACATGACAACTGAAATGGCCTCGGTTGGACCTGCCGCCGAGCTTTCGGAAATTCAGAACAAGATAATAGAGAACAAGCAGCGTATCCTTCCGGTTATAGATAATGGCAATATAATCGGAGTCTTAACTCGGACGGATCTTTTAAATATTCTTGTAAGGCAGTCCCAGCAGAATCATTCCGAACTTTCAGACCAGCAGAAGGGGCAGGTTCATGCCAGAACAAGAAATATTGTGAAATTCATGGATGAGCGTCTTTCAAAACGCATTATCGATATCTTGAAAACCATAGGCAAGGTAGCCGATGAGGTAGAATGCTCGGCCTATGTAATAGGCGGATTCGTCCGGGATCTTCTTCTCTACAGAGATAATGAGGATGTTGATATCGTCATTGAAGGCGACGGGATCGCTTTTGCAAAAAAATACGCGCCGCTGGTTGGGGCAAGAGTTCATATTTACGGAAAATTCGGAACCGCGGTTGTAGTCTTCCCCGACGGGTTCAAGATCGACGTTGCTTCAGCAAGGATGGAATATTACAAGTTTCCGGCAGCCCTGCCTACTGTAGAGATGAGTTCCATAAAGCTTGATCTTTTCAGAAGGGATTTTACAATTAATACAATGGCAATCCACCTGAATCCCGGAAGATTCGGAACCCTCATAGACTTTTTTGCGGCACAGAAAGATATAAAAGAAAAAGCGATAAAAATTCTCCACAACTTAAGCTTTGTTGAAGATCCTACCCGTGTTTTCCGGGCAATAAGATTCGAGCAGAGGTTCGGCTTTACGATCGGTAAACTGACATCAGGTCTTATCGAGAATGCCGTAAAAATGGATTTTTTCAAGCGTCTTAGCGGAAGAAGGGTTTTTTCGGAACTTCGGCAGATTCTTGAAGAGGAGAACCCGGCCTCAACCATTATAAGACTGAACGATTATGACCTGCTCAAGGTGATAGATCCTTATGTAACATTAAACAAGGAACTTGTTGCATCCCTAGACTCGGTCAGGCAGGTTCTTTCATGGCATGATTTGCTTTTTCTGGAAGAATCCTATATGAAGTGGGCCGTTTATTTTCTGGCCCTCTTCAGGCACAGTAAAATGAGCGTTACGGAAGAGGTATGCGCCCGGTTTGAAATCGCCCCGAAACTTCAGGTTATATTCTGCAAGGAGCGATTTGAGGCGGAGAGATGCCTGTACAGGCTTGAAGCGGACGATTCCATAACAAACGACATGCTTTATAAACTGCTTTCCGTATTCAGAATAGAGCTGATCCTCTATATGATGG
>JAUPLM010000020.1 GCA_030836965.1 Thermodesulfobacteriota bacterium
GAATTTCAGAAGGATGCAAACAGGCAAAATGCGCTCTTTTGGGCGGCGAAACGGCCGAAATGCCCGGATTTTACAAGAAAAACGAGTATGACCTTGCAGGTTTTGCGGTAGGCCTTGTCGACTATCACAAAATAATAGACGGCTCCGGTATACGCATGGGGCATAAGCTTATTGCTATTACTTCAAGCGGACTTCACAGCAACGGGTATTCGCTCGCGCGGAAAATATGCTTTGATCTTCTGAAACTGAAAATCGATTCCTATATCCCCGAACTCGGCAGAACCATAGGAGAAGAGCTTCTAACTCCCACAAGGATCTATTCGGGAATAATTCTCAACCAGCTGAAGGATCTCCCTATTCACGGCCTGGCTCACATTACAGGCGGAGGAATATCTGAAAACATTATCCGTATAATACCCGAAACATGCATGCTGAGAATTAAAAAAGGAAGCTGGGATATACCTTCCGTCTTTAATTATCTGAAAGAGGCCGGGAAAATCTCTGAAGAAGAGATGATGAGAACTTTCAATAACGGGATAGGCATGGTCGCAATTGTGCCGGAAAAATCGGCACATGAAGTAATGGAACGCTTTGCGGCAATAAATGAAAAAACATTTCTCATCGGAGATGTAGCGGAAAGAAAAAACTCTCAGCCGAAATTAATATGGGTATGAAAAATACCGGAATATATCTATCAAGGGTTTTAAACAGAATCTCCCATGATTATTCTTGGAATTGAAACATCCTGCGATGAGACCGCCGCATCAGTTGTAAATAACGGAACCGAAATACTCTCTTCGATAGTATCATCCCAGATAGAGATTCATTCCAGATACGGCGGAGTAGTGCCGGAACTTGCCTCCCGGAAACACATGGAGGCCATAGTCCCGGTGGTCAGGGAAGCAATAAAAACATCCGGCATCGGGCCTGACCGGCTTGATTCCATAGCAGTTACGCGCGGGCCCGGACTTATCGGCTGCCTGCTGGTCGGTTTTTCTTTCGCAAAGGCCTACGCATTCGGACTCGGTATCCCATGGACAGGCGTAAATCACCTTGAGGGACATATCCACTCTGTTTTCCTTGAACCCGATCCGCCCCCTTTTCCTTTCATATCCCTTCTTGCTTCGGGGGGGCATACGGGTCTTTATCTGGTTACCTCCCACACCAGCATGGAGCTTCTCGGACAAACCCGCGATGATGCGGCCGGAGAAGCCTTTGACAAGGTTGCCAAAATGCTCGGCCTCGGATATCCGGGGGGAAGCATAATCGGAAAGTTCGCCGAAAAAGGAGATCCGGGCAAAATTGATTTTCCGAGAACTTACCTTGACAAATCGGGATTCGATTTCAGCTTCAGCGGCTTAAAGACATCGGTCAGCCGTTTTGTTCAATCTCATTCCGCCGGATACAAAGAAATGATACCCGATATCGCCGCGGGTTTCCAGGAGTCGGTCGTTGACGTTTTATCCTGCAAACTTCTGCTTGCCGCGAAAGAAAAAAGATGCGAACATATCGCTATGGTCGGGGGAGTTGCGGCAAACAGGCGATTGAGAGAAAAGGTAATGAACGACGCCGGTCGTGCGGGAATAAAGATTCATATTCCTTCCCCGGATCTCTGCGGGGATAATGCCGCGATGATAGCCGCAGCAGGTTATTACCATCTCATAGACGGCGGACTTCAGGATTGGAGTCTGGATGTATTTTCGAGAGCGCTTTAGAGACCTTTGTATAATGCCCCCTTTTGCCCGATTACGGCGTCAGGCTCAAATTTCGATCCTCGAAATACTCGATGTATTCCTGCGGTTGAAATTATCGCCTTTCTTGTACTTGGCCAAAATTGGGCGTTCTTCAAAGGTCTCATTTAGGGTTTAATTTCTCACACGAATGCAGGAAAAGGAGATATGATATGATCACGAATAAAATTATACAGGCAACAGTAATAATATGCGTCTCTTTTATTTTCGCATCATGCGCCGTAAACAAACTGGATAATTCGCTTGATTATAAAACAGGCAGGTATGCTCCTTCAAAGTCTTTTGAAGGTACGCTGGCCGTAGACGAATTCATAGACTTAAGGCCTCAGGGAACAACAAGCGACGCTAAAAAATGGATAGGGTTTATTCCGGGCGTTTTATGGATCGATTTTGTTTCAGAAACACCCGATACCTTCACCGGATTTTCATCATACAATTCTTTTCCGTTCAAATCTTCCTTTGCAAGGGCGATTTACAGAAATATAAGCGAAAACGGTCTCTTTGAAAAAACGGTCTACCTTCCGGAAGAAAGATACGCAAAAACAAAATGGCGGCTTGAAGGAATACTGAGGCAAACAACGCTGAAGGAAAGATGCTATTATTACGGATCGGGGTTTTACGCATGGTGCACCCGCATAATCGGCCTTCCATACGTCTCCTATGAAACGGAGATTGGCATAACGCTTAGGTTAAGGCGCCTCAGCGATGATGAAATAATCTGGACACATGAACTAAAGGGGACAAAAACAGACAAGTATTACAACATATATCAGCTTATGACGGGAAAAGATGAAAAGCATATTCTTTCCTACAACTTTTCGAAAATCCTGGAAGCTCAGATGCCTGTTGCCATGGAATCACTCAAGGCGGCTCTTGCGGCATCCTCGCGGTAAGACCCTTGATGACGCTAATATAGAGGCCGGGTCAGGGTATGGGCCAATGCGTTTTGCCGGAAAATTATGAGGAAACACAATCAACGCCCCTGTAAGTATTGTTCCTTATGCCGCATGATCCGGCCAACCGACTTTCCGGCATCATCACGTATCCTTTGCGAATCACGCATATTCTTCAGAACTTCCCCGAAAGCGAGTTCGATATCCGGCCCTGCATGACATATCAGCATCATGTCTATTCCGGCGGAAATGATCTGCCTTACCGATGTCATGATGTCAAAATGATTTTTAACGGCCCCCATGTCGAGATCATCCGTCATGACTAACCCTTCATAACCCATGGAATCGCGCAAAAGCTCTTTTGCTATTTTAACGGAGAGGCTTGCGGGCCATTTATCGTCAATACCGGTATATAGAATATGGGAGAGCATAATTCCGGCTACATTATGCCTTATGGCGGCTTTAAAAGGAATAAGATCAAAAGATTCCAGGTCGGAAAACCCAGCATTCAGTGACGGAAGATCATAATGGGAATCGAGAAGAGTTCTTCCTATGCCCGGAAAATGCTTGGCAACAGCCATTATTTTTTTTGTCTGGAGACCTTCGATAACCGCAACGCCCATCTTCGAAACCCGGTAAGGATCATGCCCGAAAACTCTTCCGGCCATGATGCTCAGCGCTCCTTCCGGAGCTACATCCATGACAGGCGCCATGTTCATGTTTATCCCGACTCCGAGCAGTTCGGTTGAAGTCGTAGCGGCAAACCGGGCCGCATCCTCTTCGCCTTCCATGGCCGGATTCCCGGGGAAGACGGTAAAAGGCTCCTTGAGCCTCGCCACCTGCCCGCCTTCCTGATCAATCGCGATGATCAGAGGGGGCTGGCCGCATGATCCCGCATAATCCTGGATCGACTCACACAGGTTTTTAATCTGTTCCGGAGTCTTTACGTTCCCGGAAAAGAGTATTACACCTCCGACTTTAACGGTATCGATAAGAAATTTCAGCCCGTCCGAAAGTTCCGTCCCTTCAAATCCGGCCATGATGCGCTGGCCGGCAAGCTGCTCCAATGTAAAATCTGAAATATTCATTACAATATCTCTGCTGATTGTCATTGATCCAAACATGACGGCTCGTAAAAAGTCATTCTGCTGTGTTCCGCTTCATCTTTCGTCATTGCAGCGTACTTATATGTACGCCTCATTCCTCAAGATTCGCGCGCCTTGCATAATGATCTTTTTTCTTTGC
>JAUPLM010000272.1 GCA_030836965.1 Thermodesulfobacteriota bacterium
CGGCCGCGGAACATGCGGCAAGGAAAATCATTGGAAGAACAGAGAATATTTTCAGCAGGGTTATTATATTGAATCTTTTCATTTCACCCTCCCTGATCAAAAGGTCGTATCTGTTTTGATAAAGACTTCCTTTTTATGATGTGATTATATGGAGAAGGATTTTGTGTGTCAATTAGGATTTTAGCTGTAAATGCGGACAAATCGTCTGGTTGATGGCGTTTATTTTTTATATCACAATGAGACAATTAATCCGATTCCCCGATTTCGACCCGGTTGCGTCCATTACGCTTGGCTCTGTACAGCGCGGTGTCGGCGCACCTGATCCAGTCCTCAGCTGGTCGACCGGCATGCTGGGCGCAAATACCCACGCTCACCGTTACCTTCTGGTCATGCAGCATGGTAGCCCGCTCGATACGCAGGCGCAGATCATCAGCCACTGCGAAGGCGTCTGCCGTATTGGTATCGAGCAACAGGATTATGAACTCTTCGCCGCCGATCCTAAACAGCATGTCCACTACACGCTTCCGGCCATTGATAACAGCCACTATGCGGCGTAACACCTGATCGCCGGCTTCATGCCCCAAACGGTCGTTGATCGCCTTGAAATGATCTATATCGATCATCAGCATCGCATTGTTCGGCGCGCGGCGCTTCCCCTGTTCGACCATATGCTCCAGTATCTCTTCCATCCGGCGCCGGTTGAATGCGCCGGTCAGGGGGTCGGTGAGCGCCTGCCGCATCAGCGCCTCCTGCAGTTCACCCATAACGTTGAGCACTATATTGATCATTATGACCGTCAGCAACATCGTCGCAAAGACACGAGTCGACAGCACAAAACTGACCCAGTGCGCCACGAAGAGTGTCAGCGTGACGATAACGGCCAGGCTGAACGGTAACGCAAGGCGTCGCGGCAGCATGAAGTAGCATATAAGCACCACAGGGTAGCCCCAAAGAGCGCCCAGGATGCCCTGCCGCACCACGGCAAAAAGAACGGCGACAAGCATCAGCACCATAACCACACCAAATGGCACCGGTGATGGTTTGCCCCGCCGCAGCGCCAGAACAACAATCAAGATCACGGCCTGGGCGAACAGGACAAGCAGGCCGACATCGAAGCGCCCCTGCAGCAGATTGTTGACAGCAAAGATGGTCATCAGCAGCAGCGCGATAATGCCGACCGGAAGCATGATGCGGTTGCGGTAATCAGCCATCACATCGGTTTCGCTGAGCATGATCCTGCGTAACCAATCGATAATGAGCTTCATTTATTTACTTATTTTTACCTTTTCCGGCGCCTTTGCCATTATTGCCGGAATCTTCTTTTTTGTTTTTTGATTTCCCGGAGGATATGCGGTCAACGTCGCGTTTGATCTTTTCTTTAAGATTATGAAAGACGGTGGAACCGGGCTTTATCCCCATTTCTTTAGCTATTACTCCCCATCCCTGACCTTTGGATCTATTGTATTCGTCATGCACCGCACTTAGCGGCTTCCTGCTTATAATAGAAATGTGCGCCATCATGAATACATCCGCGGGCGGCACCCCGGCTTCCAGAAGTTCTTGAATCTTTGGTTTTGGAGGTCCCTCCATGCGCATCAGATTTTCATGAAAATCTTCGATATCGGCGGCAGCCTTTTTATGTATGCTTAAAGCGAAGTTATTAAGAGATTCGATATCCTCTTTTGCTTTATCAAGTACATCTCCGGCGCCTGCAGCTAAAACTGAAAAGCTGAAAGCAAATAAAACCGACAAAAACAAAACCAGTTTCTTCATAACAGCCTCCTTTACGTAATTGTTCAGTGGCGCGCCTTGAACCCGAATTGAAGCTCCCCGCCGCAGAGCGGTCGGGGAATCTTCACCGCAAGGAATATAGTCTTTTTTTAATTTGCTCGCTAACCCCGCCGCAAGTCCGCCATGGCGGACCTTCGGCAGGAATGCGCTCGCGTTTCGGTTCACCTGAGGGCGGTTTCCGGTATCTTCGCCTAACCCCCGTGATGAACCCGTTTGTTCTATATGTTTTTTATCTTTTAATATATCCCATATCAATAAGTTTCCGCATAACCAGTCCTGTTTCACCCATACTGTTATAAATCAATTTTGAACTGATTGTAGCCGATGATACGGCATCAACTTTTGCATTAAAAGGCCTCTCTTTTAAAAGCGACTTTCCAGTAAAATTGTTCTGCATTTTATTTATATCTTTCTCATCCCATTTTTCATTGTCTAGTTTTGAAATTGAAATCGGGATAAATTTTATAAATTTGCCCGTATCATCAAAACTGTAAATATAAAATACATCATGACAGTCGACACATGGTATTTTCCGCGCGACAACACGCGCGAATACGCGTCTCGCTGACCCGCCGGGAGCCCAGGTATAAACATCTCCCAGTTCTTTCAGGTTTATTTTTTCTATTTTACCGGGGCGCTTTCCCTCTACAGCAAGGCTCTGGCTGACTTTTTCCATCAATTCACTTTCTGTAACCGGAAGAACGAGTTCTTCCTTCGCTTTCTCATCCGGCTTCTTGTTTATTGTTATATCCGATCCGGCAGTACTCAATTTAAAAGCGTTTTTTACCATTGAAAAGAGTTTCTCCTTATCTTCGAGCCTGCCCAGAAATGAATCCACGACAAGCAGGCGCCCCTTCCCGTATGGCCGCGCGAAAATGAAAAAAGGAGTTGGAGGCTCGCCGACCAGATGATGAAATTCGAATTTTTCATCCGGTACAATCGGAAAATCGTACTTCTTTTCCACAAAATCGATATCAAACTTATTATTCCCCACGGCTATACCGATTATCTTTACATTATTTTTCAGTTCGGCGTCCTTCTCAATTCCGGCGTATAATTCATTTATATATGACCTCATATATTGGCATGACGCTCAGTAAACATTGAGGACCTCTATGATCAATAACTTTACATCCATTTCAGCGGGTTGAAAAATGCCGCTCTTTTTCAGCATAAGGTATGATCTGTCCGTCTTATTTTTTGGAACCGGAACTGAAAAAGCAGGAATAATATCTCCGGCCCGGAGTAAACCTTTCGGAACATCAGCCGCTTCTCCGGCCTGGTTAAAGAGGTTCATCCCTAATAAAACAAATGCGATAACAGCTGACTTCTTCCATGCTTTTATTTTATCTTTCATATCCTCACTCCCATTCATGGTTAGTGGTCATACGGCAAGCAACGAAGATGAACCCCGGGCAATTCTGAGCCGGGAATACCGGGTTCTCCCGTTCACTCGCAAGGTTATATAATCATATCACACTTATCTGGGAAATGACACCTTTGATAATTGTTTGATAAATACTCCTGCTTTTACGATGGAGTCTTACGAAGAAAGGTATTTGCAAG
>JAUPLM010000273.1 GCA_030836965.1 Thermodesulfobacteriota bacterium
CAACAAATACAGGATGATAATTCTTCATAGGATTTAATCCATCTGTTAATAAATAGTAATCAGAAGTACATAATTTTTTGGATTCGATGGCTTTGACAATAGAGCTGATCATAATATTATAGGGAGTTTAGATACCTGCCTGAGCGACATATTCTATGAATTTCCCGTTCATATAATCAATCTCGGTACGGCGCTTATTTTCAATGTCCATCAGCATCGAAGGCTTATGATCGCCGGCCTTTCGCATGTATTCGATGGCCCCAGGATAAAAATCCCATCCCAGGCTTACTTCATTGGCCCTTGCCACTTTGACGCATTCCTTGACCAGGGCATCCACAATCTGGAACACGATGGGGTCTCCCATGGCCTGGGCCATGGTCAGTCCGGTTACGGCGCATACGGGATTCATGCATGAGTTCAAAATCGCTTTTCGCCATACCATGGAGGCTATCTTGTCAGTATGGCTGGTCGGGAGTCCGCATTTCGTTAGTATTCCGGCAATGGCGACTGCCGCATGAGCCGATTCGGGATCAAGCTCCTGGAGAAAATGCGGGGGATGATGAAAGGGCATCCGGACATGTCCCGGTTTCACGAGACCGCATCCGTAATTCACTACAGCCCTCATAACCGGTTTTTTCCCCAGGGTCTTAGCTATCACAGCTTCGGTGTCAATGCCGTTCTGCCAGCTTATTATATATACTCCCTCTTTGTAGAAACCTTCGATAGCCGAGGAAATAAGCGGAAGCGCGTTGGCTTTGACGGTAAGGATAATGACTTCCGGAGCTATTTCGGCAAGGTCGTCAATGCTGGTGCATGTGCGGGTCACCGGTTGCTGAAGGGTTTCCGCTCCTTCAATTATGATGCCGGGATTTAAAACAGGTTTCAGCAATTCGGGGAATACATCACAGAGGGTAACATCATATCCGCCTTTTGCGAGAAATGCCGCAACAATGCACCCTACCGGGCCGGCCCCGACAACTGCGAATGATTTGGGCCGGAAATTTGATTTGGCTTTCATTTTAAACCCCCTTTCGTTGCGGGATCCGGGCCGGAGCTTACCCGCCTCCGGCCTGATGATGGACTTTATTTCACACAAAGGCACAAAGACACTAAAAATATAAATAAAACATTCGGGTTTTTCTGCGTGTTCCCAGTGTCTTTGTGTGAGAAAAACTTTACGAAGCCGTCAGTTTTTGGGTCTTTCGTCGATGACTCTTTTTGCCTTCCCTTCGCTGCGGGTAAGGAGCTTAGGTTCGAGAAGGTTCACATCAACAGTCACGCCCATGATCGATTTTATATGCTTTACGATCTTGTTTTCCACATCTTTCCTCTTCTGGGGACCCGCTTCATACGCTTCTTTCTTTGCTTCAACTTTTACTATCAGCTGATCCAGGTATCCTTTCTTGCGGACAATAAGCATATACTGCGGTTCAACTTCTTCTATATCGAGCAGCAGAGACTCGATCTGGGAAGGGAATACATTGACCCCGCTTATTATCAGCATATCATCGGAACGGCCTGTGATCTTGTTCATCTTGATCAGGGTCCTGCCGCATGAGCATTTCTCCCTGCGAAGTTTCGTTATGTCCTTTGTGCGGTAACGAAGCATAGGCATCGCTCTTCTCTGTAATGATGTGAGAACCAGTTCTCCCTGTTCACCGATCGGAAGGGGTTCCAGCGTGGCCGGATCGACTACCTCGGCGAGGAAATGATCTTCATTGATGTGAAGTCCGTCCTGGGCTTCACAGTCGAATGCGGTACCCGGGCCGCCAAGTTCCGTCAGACCGAAAGCTTCCATGGCTTTAATACCCAGTCTTTCCTCGATCTCTTTTCGCATGGCCACGGTCCAGGGTTCGGCGCCAAAAACACCGACTCTCAACGGGAGTTTCTTGAAATCAATCTTCATTGCCTCGGCCTGTTCCGCTATTGTAAGGGCATATGAAGGAGTCGAGAATAAAACGGTGGTTCCAAGGTCCTTCATGAGCATAACCTGCCGTTCGGTCAGACCCGAGCTTGTCGGAATTACCGTGCAGCCGAGCAGGTTTGCTCCCTGATGAAAACCGAGTCCGCCGGTAAAAAGACCATAACCGTAAGCATTCTGGGCAATATCTCCCTTCCTTACGCCGGCAGACCAGAGGTTTCTTGCCATGCATTCGGCCCACTGCTCCAGATCTTCGATAGTGTACGGTCCGGTTATGGGCTTTCCGGTCGTTCCCGAGGATGCGTGCACTCTCATAACCTCTTTTAACGGAACGGCACAAAGGCCGAAGGGGTAATTGTCTCTCAAGTCATTTTTAACAGTGAAAGGAAGCTTTGAAGCATCCGCCAGGGTTTTTATGGAATCGGCGGTGACTCCAAGCTTTTTAAGTTTCTGCTTGTAAAAGGGGACCCGTTCACAGACCCAGGCCACCGTCTCCTTAAGTTTTTTAAGCTGAAACTTGTTGAGTTCTTCGACCGGCATACACTCGAACTTGTCATTCCAAGGCATTTTTCCCCCTCCTTAATATCATTGCTATTAATTAGATAGAAAATATCAGCTGAGCTTTGCGGCAGAAAATCCAAGCTCAAAAGCTTTAATATTCGTTTCGGCAAATTTTCCGGTTCTTGCTTTTATCGCCTCTTTCACGCTCTCTACCGAAAGAGGAAGAATACCGGTCTGAAGAAGCGCTCCCAGCAAAACCATGTTTACTGATAATACATTCCCGGCTTCTTTTGCAAGCGCTGTGGCATCGAAAGCTATAAGTTTTTTAGTTTTTGCGCGGATGAGATCCTGCAAAGCTCCAAGTTCAGGATAGACGCCTCTTCCTATGGCAACGGTAAAGGGCGGAAGAGGAGAGAGGCTGGTAATGACCGTAGTATCGGAATTGCATTTGTTGAGAGCTCTTAAAGTTTCAGAAGGCTCAAATCCCACGAGCACATCCGCTTCCCCGTCCGATATGATCGTGCTTTCAGCATCACCGAAAACTATTGCCGACTCCACGACCCCGCCCCGCTGGGCCATACCGTGTATTTCACTCATGCGAACCGGAATTTCCGAAATAAGGGAAGCTTCACCCAGAATGCGTGAAGCAAGCAGGTTTCCCTGACCGCCGACAGCCACAATGATTAATCTGGTAGTTTTCATCTTCAATATCCCGTTTATTATTTATTCTTTATGGGCAGAATGGCATTTTCAGGACAGATCTGGGCGCAGACCGCGCATCCTGCACAGAGGACGGGGTCTATATATACCTTGTTATCCTTAATAAAGAATGCCGGACACGCGAGTTCATTTACGCAGACCCTGTGGTTTTTGCATTTATCACTGATATAAAATGGTTTTCCCGCAGGTTTTTTCAGGCTTTTCGAATAGAGGGTACACATCTCCTTTGAGATGATCACAGAGACTCCCTTGTAAGCAAGGGCCTCTTTTACAGCCTCTATACTCTTTTTTATCCTGTAAGGCTTAATAACAGTAACGTGGGAGACTCCGAGGGCTTTTACGACATCCTCGATCATTACGCGGCCGTAACCGCTCAGATTGAAATTGCCCATATCAACGCCCGGATTAGGCTGATGGCCTGTCATGGCGGTAATATCGTTATCGAGGATGACAAGCGTAAAATTGTGATTATTGAAAACGGCATTTATAAGGCCGGGTATGCCCGAATGGAAAAAAGTGGAATCACCGATAAAGGATATTACTTTTTTATCGGTAACTTTTGAGAAACCGCAGGATGTCCCGACCGAGGACCCCAAGCAAATCAGGAAATCACCCATGGAGAGAGGGGGAAGAAATCCTAAAGTGTAGCATCCGATATCGGTTGGATAGATCGTTTCCATCCCCGCCGCCGCCTTCTTGACAGCATAAAAAGTGGCGCGGTGGGAGCATCCGGCGCAAAGATTGGGCGGACGCTGCGGTAGTTCGGGAACATCGGAAAGATTTATTGCAGCGGGAGGAGAATAACCGGCGCTGAAGTACTTTGCTATACATTTTCTTACCATTGCCGGATCGAATTCATATAGGCGTGAAAAGAGGTCTTCCCCCTTGCCGTTTATCGGTAAAGTCAGGCCTGCTTCCTGAGCGTATGACTTGACGGCCTCTTCCATGTAGGGTTCGCCTTCCTCGACAATAAGCGCCTTTTTGCAGTCTTTTAAAAAGTTTTTAATCAGGTTCTTCGGCATTGGATTCGAAAAACCGATGCGGAGCACCTTGATCTTGTTTTCAAGATCAAGATCTCTCAGCGCGTCAGATACATAACCGTAACTAACGCCGTTGCATATAATACCGTTTTCACCTTTTCCGGACGTGACATTATATGCTGAGCTTTCCGAAAGGGTTTCCGCTTTTTCCATGTTTTTAAGAAGCTTCACATGAAGTTTTCTCGAAACGGCCGGTACGGTGACGCAGTTAAAAGGATCTTTTGTAAAAGAGCCCTTTGAAACCGGCTTTTTCATCCTGCCGAGCCCTACAGTCGCGGTTGAGTGGTTTATCCTTGTCGTTGTCCTGAAAAGAACCGGCTCTTTAAGCTCTTCCGA
>JAUPLM010000002.1 GCA_030836965.1 Thermodesulfobacteriota bacterium
AATATCATCAGATATTTCCCGCAAGACGGTTCAGCTTATCAGTAAACCGGACGGAGGTTTGACCGAAATTCCGGTTCCGTATGAACTTCAAGAGAAACCCTGTCTTACGCCCGATAATATTGCCGTTCTTTCCGGCTATGCGGGAAAACTCGAGAAGCATTACGGATGCCCGCAGGATATAGAGTGGGCGATTGACGGCAGGGGCTCCGTTTTTATCCTGCAAAGCCGTCCTTTACGCGCGGAAGATTCCGGCAGAGCGTATCCTGTCACCCCGGCGCTGCCCGGATATCCTTTACTGATTGAAAAAGGAGTGATCGTTTCAGGAGGAGTAGGTTTCGGCCCCGCTTTTCATGTATCTTCAGATGAAGACCTTTTGAATTTTCCGGACGGCGCGGTGCTGGTTGCAAGACATTCCTCACCGAAGCTTGTCATGGTCATGAAAAAAACCAGTGCTATCATTACCGATATGGGGAATATAGCAGGACATATGGCTACTCTGGCCAGGGAATTCGCAGTGCCTACCATTGTGAGCACGAATGTTGCCACATCAGTCATCCGGGAGGGCGCGGAAGTTACCGTGGATGCTTATTCCGGAAGAGTATATGAGGGAAAGGTGCCGGAACTGGATGCATACCGGATTACAGGCAAATTCCCCATGAAGGAGACACCGGTATACGGCGTACTGAGAGAGGTGAGCGATTGGATCGTTCCTCTCTATCTTCTGGATCCCGGGTCGCCCGATTTTACTCCTGCTTCCTGCCGGACCCTTCACGATATCAGCCGACTTGTCCACGAGTTTTCCTATGCCGAAATGTTTAAACTGAGTGATTTCGTATCTGATAAAAAAGGACTGGCTTTTAAATTAAAAGTCGATATACCGCTTGATCTGTATGTTATCGATCTGGGATCCGGCCTGACGGAAAACAATTTGAACCTGAACGGCATCTCTTCCGACAAAATCGCTTCTGTTCCATTCAGGGCGCTCCTAAAGGGATTAATGAATAAGGATTTTCAGCAAAACAGGTTGCGCCCCGTGGAGTTTAAAGGACTTTTATCAGTCATGAGAGAGCAGATGCTGTCGCCCCCGTCAGCCGCTGAAAGATTCGGTGACCGCAGCTATGCAATTATTTCGGATAAATATCTGAATTTCAGCTCCCGCGTCGGATATCACTACAGTATCATAGATTCCTACTGCAGCAAGACTGTTAATATGAATTATATATCTTTCTCATTCAAGGGCGGTGCCGCGGATGATGTCCGGAAAAACAGGCGCGCGAGGGCTATCGCCCTGATACTGAAATCACTCGATTTTGCCGCAGAGGTCACGGGCGACAGGGTCAACGCAAAATATCAGAAACATGAGATCCATCTCATCGAAGAGAAACTGGATATTGCCGGGCGACTGCTTCAGTTTACCCGCCAGATGGATATGCTCATGACCAATGAGGCCAGTATAGAAATCCTGGCTGAAAATTTCCTTAAAGGAAATTACAATCTTGAACAAATAATTACAGGCAAATAAAAACGGGTTCAGCTTTTTTTACAACCTGTAAATAATATCGACACCTTTCCGTTCAAATAAAACCGCCTGATATAATCCTGTCTGATAATTCCCTTTGTTTTCAATATCCGGGCACAATTCTTATACCTTTGCCGAATCTGGCATATTAGTTGCTGGCTATATAGTGATTTTCCGTGGATTTACACGGAAGAATGATTTTCAATTTTTTTTAGCGGAGGTAACGAATGAACTTCTTCAAGCAGTGGGGCGCGTTTATGATGATGGGCGCAAGAGCCCATGCTCAGTGGGAAATTGATATTTCAAAAACTATTCTGGGCAGCAAGAAAAGACTGGCGGTACTCGGCCTGTTTATCATCCCTGTAATACTGGGAGGTTTTGCCTTCGCGGACCAGCTCGGAGGATCTCTTCCTGAATTTCTGGGAGGTAAAACGGCTTACAGCCCCGCCTTCTTTACACCGATTATTTTCATAGCTTCCATTCTCATCGGCATAGGAGCCGGACTTATTACAGGATGCATAGGAGCCGGCGGCGGTTTCATTATCGCGCCTGCTCTGATGAGCGCGGGAATAAAAGGCATTCTGGCCGTCGGGACCGACCTTTTTCATATTTTTGCCAAAGCAATCATGGGAACCGTTATTCACAGAAAACTGGGGAATGTTTCGGTGGCGCTGGCTCTCATATTTTTAATCGGCGCCATGGTCGGAGCAACAACAGGAGGAGTGATAAACCGTGTTATTTACGATATAAATCCTCTTTTAAGCGACACCTTCATCACTGTCATATATGTTTTGATGCTGGGTATGCTCGGCGCCTATTCTCTTTATGACTTCCTCAAAGCGAGGAAAGCGCCTGACACAGGAGGAGGCGCCCATGGAGGAAAATCGGAAGGAGCGGATCTTGGAAATCTTCCCAAAAAGCTGCAGGCAATGAATATCCCGCCGATGATCACCTTTGACCAGGGTCTTGTACCCGGAGGGCGTAAAATATCGGCTCTTTTTCTTATTTTAAGCGGAGGACTAGTCGGCTTTTGCGCCTCCATCATGGGGGTTGGAGGCGGGTTCCTGACCTTCCCGATATTCGTATACGTTCTCGGCGTTTCTTCCCTTACGACCGTAGGCACCGATATATTCCAGATCGTCTTTACCGCGGGTTATGCCGCCATATCCCAGTACGCGATTTATGGTTTTATTTTTTATACACTCGCGATGGGAATGCTTCTCGGTTCACTGCTGGGAATACAGGTAGGAGCGATGGCAACCAAGGTCGTGAAAGGAATAACAATAAGGGGCTTTTACGCAATGGCGGTTCTTGCCGGTTTTACCAACAGATTCTTTGCCCTTCCGTCAAAGCTGGCAAGCATAGATCTCATTTCTCTCTCCAAAGAGACCGGCAGGTGGCTGGATCTTATAGGAATCTGGTCTTTCTTCATAGTCATCAGCGTCTTTGCGATCTGGGTAACCAGCACCTTCCTCATGAATATAAAAAAGCTTAAGGGAGAGGAGGCAATATCATGATAGCGGATAAAAAGGAATTTTTCGGCGGCTTTGCATTGCTGGTCGCATTTTTCGTGGTTCTGGGCATAATGTTTTCTCCTGTTTTTGAAGGGAAAAACGCCCTGGATTATCTCGACTCGTTATATAATACCATTTCAAAAGGTTCGGCATATTATATTCCGAAACTTAAAAAAGATGTTGCTGATTTTAAAGCGGAACCGGTTTCAATGACCATCACCATGAAAGACCCGCAGCAGGCTGAAAAAACAGCCCTTCTTTTTATAAAGAGCGGGGCTTCCGCCGAAGTATCCGGATCCGGAATAAAGATAAGCGGCGATTTTAATAAAATTCTGGAGAACTGCCTTGAGGATTCGGATAACATGTTCAATAATAACGGCGGTGTTATATCTGAAAAATACGGTTATCCTGAAAAAGAGGCTCTGTTCAACTGGTGGTCGGCAATCAAGGTAATGGACAAAGAGTTCGGCAAACAGGGTAAGTTCAGGGAGATGAAGCTTCTCGGCTCAGTTTCAAAAAAAGGTGTCGAATGCTCTTATAATTATTATAAAATCACACCGAAAAAGATCACCGAAAAGCTCGGGATAGTTGTATTTTCTCTTGTGTTCTACGTAATATATACAATGTGGTACGGCTTTGCCATTCTCTTCATGTTTGAAGGATGGGGACTGAAGCTTTCCCACTAATCATCGTTCTTGATTCTTTCAGGCAAAAAGGGCTATAGGCAGTTGAATAAGAGATGCCTGTAGCCTTTTTTTGTCCATCCGTTAACAGGAATCTGAAACCCTGTCCTTTTGGAAAGACTTCAGTGCAATGCTGTCAGTAGCCAAAATCATAAATAAAATCCTGAAAAGAGACCAGCCTGGAACCGCTTCCGGCGCGGAACACCTCCGCAATGATTTCAAGTCCCGCTACCAGAGTTTTAAAATTCTCCTGAGTTCCAACAACAAGGCCCTCGACATTATGGCGGATATCGAGAAGCTTCTCGAGGGCACCCGCCTTTTCGGCATGTCGAATGTAAAGGCCGACTGCACCGCGGTATCCGTCAATGTCTATAAAATGATAAAAAATCTTGAAGTGCTTGCCCCCGGAAAATACAGAGAACTCTCTTCCCGGTTCAACGATATTCAGCAGCAGATAGATAAAATCCTTTTATTTAAAAAACCGGAAACGGATGAACCTCTCGTAATACCCCTTGATTCAGTCACTAAAGATATGTCCGATATCATCGGAAGTAAGATGGCAAACATCGGAGAGATGAAAAACATACTCAAATTAACTGTTCCGGCCGGATTTGTTATTACATCGGCGGCATACAGAAAATTCTTTTCATATAATGACCTTCAGGCCGAAATAGACCGGCTTTTTCAAACCACCGACACTGAAGATATTGAGCAACTCTACACCTTAAGCGCAAAAATCAGGCAAACAATCATCAAATCAGGCATACCGGAAGAGCTTGAAACCGCGATAGCGGAATCATACGCAAAACTTGAAAAGGATGCGGGCAGAAAAATACGGCTTGCTTTAAGAAGCAGCGCCATAGGAGAAGACACCGCCGGAAGTTCTTTTGCAGGATTGTATCATTCCGAATTGAACATAAGCTCGGATAATATTCTTGAAGTTTATAAAAATGTGGTTGCCGGAAAATACTCGCTTCCGGCAATAACATACAGGTTTGAAAGAGGCTTCAGGGATGAAGATGTTCATATGTCGGTAGGATGCATGGAGATGGTGGATGCTGTTGCCGGCGGGGTTATGTATTCAAGAAGCCCTGTCGATATCAGCGATGACTTTATATTCATCAATTCAGCATGGGGTCTCCCGAAGTCCGTTGTTGACGGGAGCGTAGACTGCGATCTTTTCGTCGTGTCAAGAGATGCGCCCATGTCGGTCGTGCACAAAGACATAAAAATGAAAAACAAAAAATTCAAGTGCTTTCCGCAGGAAGGCATTTGCCGCATGGAAGTATCAGAAGATTTACAGGCGGAACCGTCTTTAAGCCCTGAACAGGCTTGCGCCCTCGCTGAACTGGCGGTTAAAATCGAAAAGCATTACGGCCTTCCTCAGGACATTGAATGGGCGATTACCGATGACGGATTTTATTACCTCCTACAGTGCCGGCCGCTGCAAATAGTTTCAGCCGCCAAAAAGATCATACCTCCTGATATCAGAAAAAAGGACGTAACCGTTATAGTAAAAGGCGGTGTTACGGCAAGCCCCGGCGTGGCATCAGGCAGAGTATTTCATGTTGACAAGGCGGTGGATATTTTGAAATTCCCTGAAGGCTCTGTTCTTGTTGCAAGGCAGGCTCTCCCGGCGTGGGCGCCCCTTTTGAGCAGAGCTTCCGCTGTAATAACGGAACAAGGGGGGTTTGCGGGACATCTTGCCAGCGTAGCCAGGGAATTTGAAGTTCCCGCCCTGTTCGGCGTTCCAATGGTTTATGATACTCTGAAGGATGATGATATTATTACAGTAGACGCAAACGGGCTTTCAATCCATACCGGAAAAATCGAAGCTCTCACGACGGATACGGGAAAATCAAGGAATCTCATGAAAGAGAGCCCTGTTTACGATATACTGAAAGAGATAAGCAGGCATATAGTTCCCTTAAATCTTCTCGATCCGGATTCCCGCGATTTCAGACCGTCAGGTTGCAGGACGCTTCACGATATTACACGCTTTATTCATGAAAAATCTGTACAGGAGATGTTTAATTTCGGAAAAGAACACAACTTTGCCGAACGGTCCGGAAAGCAGCTTGTTTACGATATTCCTATGCAGTGGTGGGTCTTGAACCTTGATGATGGATTTAAGGAAGAGGTCGACGGCAGATATGTCAATTTCGATAATATCGTGTCCGTTCCGATGATCGCGATATGGGAAGGAATCACGGCATTTCCATGGGAGGGACCCCCTCCGGTTGACGGAAAAGGCCTTATGAATGTCATGTTCGAAGCAACCCGAAATCCTGCTCTGGCGACAGGCGCGAGCAGTCTTTACGCTCAACGGAATTATTTTATGATTTCGAAAAATTTTTGCAGCCTCAGCTCGAGACTTGGTTTCCATTTTTCAATCATAGAAAGCATTGTATGCGACAGGATAGGGGAAAATTACATAAGTTTTCAGTTCAAGGGAGGAGCCGCAGATCACGACAGAAGGTTAAAAAGAGTCCTCTTCCTGGCTGAAATACTTGAAGAATACGGGTTTAAGATAACGGTTAAAAAAGACAGTCTCTTTTCAAGGATAGATAACAGAGACAGGGTCTTCATGGAAAAGCGCCTGAAAGTTCTCGGGTATCTCACTATACACACAAGGCAGATCGACATGATAATGGCGAGAGAATCGACTGTTAATTATTACAAATCAAAATTTAAAAAGGATATAGACCAGATCATAGTCCAGGTTCCGGAAGTAATTTGAATCATAACATCCGGTAGTTTACTGGTTATCTTTTGATCCTGTTTATGGTCTTTATTAAAGTTTTATGTTTTCTTGAACCCTTGAACCCTTGAATCCTTGAATCCTATAGCCTTAATTATTTGATTCCAGTTTTATGATTTCATGATGATTGAGCATGGAATGCAGAAACTGCCTGGTGTGCATCCGCATCCGCGACCGGAAGATTTCAACTACCTTTAACATTACAGCGTGACCTGTTTCAAAATCTTCCAGAAATAATTGACGCATATCCTGGCCGGAAACAGTAATGATTGTACTGGGTTCAGCACAGATTGCCGTAAATGCGCTTGGATATACACCCAATAAAGACGAAACGCCGACCGTCCTTCCTGCAGAAACTTCATCCAGTGTCAGGGATTTTCCGGAAGCAAGACCGCAATCTAAAAAAATCTTCCCGGAAACCAGCATGTATAAATGGGTTTTCTCCTGATTTTGCTTAAACAATATGCTCTCTTTCTCAAATGTTTCAAGCAAAGCGATTGCTCCGACTTTTTTCAGTATCTCATTAGGCAGGTCTTTGAGAAACCCTATTTTTTTCAGCAGTTGATTCTCAACCATTATTAATACCTTCGTTAAAAACGTCTTTTTACTTGGCGGGAAATGGTTTCCCCTCTCCCGCACCCCGCCCCGGGCCGGGGCTTACTCGCTCTCGGCCTGATGATGGACTTTTTACAAGTCCATCATTATTATCAGCCCTTTCAAATCACAAGGGCAAGATTTTCAATGTCATGGATATCATCTCTCAGCTCCGGATTTTCATCAAGGGTCTTCATGATCATCTTTGCCCGGATATCCATATTTTTTTTATACTGCCTGGCAATCCCAAGCATCATGTAATATGCCAGCTCGTGATTTTCCCTGAACAATTCCATCATCCTCTCCCCCGAAAGGGAGATCGTCTCGCACGGTTCCTGGCATATGATCGTATAAGCGGAAGTAGATCCCTCAATGAACGCGGAGGAACCAAAAGAAGATCCGGATTGAATAAACTCAAATATAACATCTATTTCAGGAGTGAGGGCCTTTTTCACCGCCACCTGCCCCATGATCAGCATGTAAAATGTATCCAGTTTTTCATGAACTGTCGCCAGCCGGGTGCCTGTTCCAAAAATGGTCAAATTGGCTTCCCTTGCGATGATTTCAAGCAAATGGCCCGGGAAATTCCTTAACATGTTGATACGCTTCAAATCTTCTGTTTTTACCATATAAATACCTCTGGACTATGTTAAAACGTAACAACTCAGGAGTCAGAATTCAGGAGCCGGAATCCGGAATAGAAGCAGCGTATGCCGTAAGCTTCTTACTGACTTCTTCAAGTTGAAACATTAACGCCAAACTATCATCACAACCAAGATCTTTCGTCAGAATTAGTACCGACGGTCTTCAAGAGAATATTGCGGTTTCGAAAATCCTGGAAAAGGGTTTTCTTTTCATTCTGACTCCTGAATTCTGGCTCCTGACTCCTGAGTTCTTATGTTAAAGCAAACATTAAAAGTATAAAAGATATGGCCACCGCTGCACCGATACCAACTGGCATGGTTCCTTCAAAAATATCGTTGTAAAGTCTTTTTTTCTTTATTTCCAGCCGTTCACCCCGGTAACCCAGCAGGAGCCAGATATTGACCGAAAAAAAGAGGGCGCTGTTAACGGCTGCACGGCTTAAGAAGGATGCAACTCCTTTGACGGATCTGATTAATACACCTTCGGTAACGCGGTTTAATGAATTCAAGCCGATATCCAGAACTATATAGGCTCCGCGTCCGAGCTTCCGATAGAACCAGTCAACATCCAGGTTAATTGATTTGATTTCCGGGGGATAATATCCGGAAAGAATCAGAAGCGTAAACGCCAGGGCGCCGAACATTAACAGCTGGAGCTGGCCGACAACATGCGCACCGGTATACGGCACATAATCAACTGCAAACGGAAGAAGATTATATAACGGCTGAGGATATACGCCTATAAAGATACATGCAAACGCCGCGATACCCATTGCCAATACCATATTCCATGACGGGTCCTTGGCTCTTATGCCGGAATCATGCCCGAAAAAGGTGAAAAATGGAACCTTGATACCTGCATGATGAAACACACCCGCAGAGGCGAACTGCAATATGAGATAAACCAGAACCATCTTTTCATTTGCCGATGCCGTAACGACCATCGATTTGGAAACAAACCCTGAAAACAATGGAAACGCGGATATGGATGCGGCTCCGACGATACAGAAAAGACAGGTCAAAGGCATTGTTTTATAAAGTCCGCCTATTTCCGTGCATTTGATCTTACCGGTCATCTGAAGCACAGACCCCGCCGCCATGAAGAGCAGGCCTTTATAAAGAATATGGCAAAAGGCGTGCGCAACCGCGCCATTTAAGGCGAGCTGGGTGCCGATACCGGTACCGACCAGCATGAATCCGATCTGATTCAACAGACTGTAAGCCAGTACTCTTCTGATATCGTTTTCAAGTACCGCGTAAAATATGGGTACAAACACCATAACCGCCCCGATCCAGATAAGCAGTTCAGTCCCGGGAAATGTCCTGATCAGAAGATATACGGCCGATTTGGTCGTAAAGGCGCTCAGAAAGACGGAGCTGGTCGGAGTCCCGTTGGGATAAGCATCGGGCAGCCATGCATGAAGGGGGATGGCAGCGGCATTCAGGGCTATCCCGATAAAAATCAGGTAAGAGTCAATGCCTGAAAGTCCGATATAATCAAATGCTATGCTTCCGGTTCTCTGGACATAGAGGACAATCCCGGCCAGAAGAAAAAGACCGCCTATCAGGTGGACCAGAATATACCTGAAGCCGGCTTCTCTTGATTCTCTGGTTCTGGATGCGATAATCAGGAAGGTCGAACTGACCGCCATGATTTCCCAGAAAAGATACAGGGACAGAAAATCACCTGCCAGAACAACGCCGAGTGTCGCGCCGACATAGACAATTCCGGCAACATGCTGAAGATCATCTTCAACTTTCAGCGCAAACAGGATACCCAGAAAGGCCATGATGATGAAAATATAGCCAAACACCACGGAAAGCCTGTCAATTCTTCCCAATATAAGGTCATAGCCCCAGAAATTATATATCCAGATATTCCCGTGAGGAATATTCATCAGGACATATAAGGCTGCCGCAGGGATCAGCAACATATATATGGATTTGATCTTTCCTTTTAAGAAAGGGATCAGAATTGAACATAAGATAAATATTATTGCGGGGGGAAACATGCTATCAGTCATAGTAATTCTCTTTTTTCATCACGATCATTCTGAGAATTTTAGCCAGAAAAATAAGCAGTACACATGAAAAAAATCCATAGACAGCAGAAAATCCTTTAAAATACTCAAAAGAAAATGCCTGATGAGGATGAATAAAGAGCTCTGATATCAATAAAATGACCAGTGAGCAATAAAAGCATATCAATAGTTTTTTAACATTCTTTGGATTATCAAAGAGGGTGAGTTCTTTTTTCATT
>JAUPLM010000274.1 GCA_030836965.1 Thermodesulfobacteriota bacterium
ATTTTGCTGCAACAAGCTTAAGCTGATGCGCAGCAGAAAAATGATTTATAACTTTAAGCTCAAACATTTTTATAAATCCTTATTTTATTTTTCAGCCGTTGGTAAATAAGTATTAAATTTCTATCCATGTTACAGTTCTTTCATTATGACGACCTGGCGCCTGCCGAAGAGCCCTGCAGAATATTTTTTAATTTATTTGAGAATTTATTGGCTTCCAGTTTCGCAAATTCCTTTAAAAGGGTTTCCTGTTTTTTTGTAAGATTTACAGGCGTTTTTATATTTATCTGAACTATCTGATCTCCACGCCTCTTGTGTCTCAAGTGAGGGATGCCTTCACCCTGCAGGCGAATCATATCGCCGGGCTGAGTTCCTTTCGGAATCTCAATGGTTTTTTTGCCGTTTAGCGTCGTAACCTGGATTGAATCGCCAAGAGCGGCCTGAACAAAGGAAACAGGTATTCTGCAATAAATGTCATTTTCATGCCGTTCAAAAAAGTCATGAGCTTCGACATGCAAAAAGACATAAAGGTCACCGCTTGGGCCTCCATGAGAACCGGATTCTCCTTCTCCCGTGAGTCGCAGACGTGAACCTGAATCAACTCCTGCCGGAATTTTTACCGAAACCTTCTTGTTTATGATAACTTTTCCCGCTCCCCGGCAATTTTTACAGGGATGCGTTATTGTCTGTCCCGCTCCTCTGCAGTAATGGCATGTTGTTCTTACCGTGAAAAACCCCTGATTTCTGGACAGCTGTCCTGAACCGCCGCATTGGCGGCAGGTTTCAGGTCCGAAGCCCGGCTCGCTGCCGTTTCCGCCGCAATCCGGACATGTTTCTGTTTTTTCGAGGTTGATCTCCTTTTCTATTCCAAAGGCGGCCTCCATAAAACTTAAAGTCATGTCATAACGAAGATCCGAACCTCTCTGTGTTCTGCTTCGGGAGCGTCTGTTACCCCCGAACCCGAAAAAATCTTCGAAAATATCGCTGAAGCTTGAAAAGATATCCTCAAAACCACCAAACCCGGAGAAGCCCGAGCCTTCAAGACCCTGGTGGCCATACTGATCATAAATGGCTCTTTTCTGAGGATCATGCAGAACTTCATAGGCTTCGGCAGCCTCCTTGAATTTTTCTTCAGATTCCTTGTCTCCGGGATTCCTGTCCGGATGATATTTTAATGCGAGTTTTCGGTATACCGTTTTTAATTCTTCAGGTGTCGCATCCCGGGCAACACCCATGATTTCATAGTAATCGCGCTTATTTGCCATTATATTCCCGGATAAAAAGAGTTTAATAAAGGGTTGCAGTTAATTTTTAAAATAATAAGAAAAAATAATATCAAAATCAAGGTTGTCAACTTGCGGCTATTTCAACATTGTTTTTGATTATTATTGCTCACACGCGTCAAAAAAAGAAATAAAATTATACCGGCTATCATAATACCCGCGCCGGAATTAAAAGCTTCACGAAGCCGGAACATGTCCATAATAAGGCCGGCTGCCAGTGATCCGATCAGCATGCCGAGGCTGTGAGCTGTTGTTATGAGCGCCATTACAGAACCCATGGCATCGGTCTCTTTACCTTTATATACTGCAAGGGCCATGAGAGCGGGCATTGAAAATCCCCCTCCTACGCCAAAAAGAATACTTGAAAACAGAAGGTCATTAAAACTTTCGGCTTGTCCGTAAAAAAGCATGGAAAAGACTATAACCAGGCCTCCGGTTGCAACAAGCGTTCTCTTATTGAATTTATCGGCAACGATGCCCATTGGAGTGTGGAGGATTCCGCTGATTAAAACACCTATCGTGACGAGAATTCCGGTTGAAAAGCTTGAGAGGGAAAACTCCTGATTTGCCATAACCGGCAGGAAAGACCAGATTATTCCAATAGATGCGGTATAAGCGAATCTGAAAAGAAAAAGACCTGCGATATTCCTATCTCCGATTATATGTTTCCATTCTTTCGGAGTTTTTCTGCTCCCGGAGTTTTTTTCAGCGGTAACGGGGGGTAGAAAAAAAAGGCTTGTTAAAAAAGCTGTTAAGGAGAGTAATCCCATGCAGACAAAAGCCGTGTCGAGGCTGTAATAATCTTTTACGAAACCACCGATAACAGGACCTATGCTTAAACCGAAAAACATCGACATGTTAAACATGCCCATAACGAATCCTTCTTTTCCTGAAGGCGTTATGTCTCCGACATATGCCTGACAAACCGGCATAATCATTGCTGATGCAATACCCTGAATAAAACGAATCAAGATAAGGGTGTTGATGCTTGTTGAGAAAAGAAATGCACCGGAAACCAGGGCATATGAGAGAAGTCCAGCGACAATAAGGATCTTCCGCCCTTTTTTATCGGATAATCTCCCGAAATAGGGAAGAAACAGCGTTCTTGAGAGAGAAAAAGCACCGAATATGAGCCCTATGTAAAGCCCGCTGGCTCCAAGGTCATGGGCATAGACAGGCAATAGTGGAACGACAATTCCAACGCCTGTTACGGCCGTGAATATTGAGAAAAACAGTGTTCCGAAGATTTTCCTGTCCGATTTTTGCATAATTTTAATAAGATATGGTTATCCTCATATTAAGTCACCGGTCACGCAGATATCATGTTTTTACATTTGCAACAAGCCCCGAAAAAAGGAAAAAAATTTCTTTTCAAACTATCCTGCTGAATCGGGTTTGTAATAAAGGCCCGCTTAATGAAGCAGTGGTTTAAAAATAGAGAAAAAGGCTGTTGACTTGAACGTGTTTCTACAATATGGGCGTTACGTTAATCGACAGACTGATATCAGCTTGTTCGTTTTGGCCTCGGGGTCACAAAGAATGGATAATACGAGACTGAAACCGTTCTCATCTTTGTCCGACCGAAGCCGGCTGATGTGAAGAATTATGAAGAGGGGAACGCGTGCAGCTTTTTTTTCTGTCAATATTAATAATCGTTACAGGCGGTGTCTTGGCGCTGTTCCTGAACCGGCATTTCATCCTGATGAAGTCGGCCAGTGTCTTATTGATCGCCTCCGGATCTCTCCTGGGCTTGTATGATGCCGCGATACAATTGATTCAGATGAAATCCGCAAGTGCATCGGTTCCTTTTCTGCACCATTTTGCCTTATCCTTTCAAATAGATGCTCTATCGGCTTTTTTTCTTGTCCTCATTTTTGGCATCTCAATGCTGGCGGCAATTTACAGCTTCCATTACATGCACGAAGAGGAAAAGCCACGGGCAACGGCGGTCAATTATCTTTTCTTCAGTCTTCTGACGGCCTCAATGGCACTAGTGGTAACTGCTGCCAATACCATTACTTTCATGCTTTTATGGGAAACTATGTCGCTGTCTTCTTTTTTCCTGGTGATATACAACCATCATAAGGCAGAAAACCGTAAAGCCGGTTATCTTTATTTTGTTTTTTCTCACGTGGGGGCCATGTTTATTCTGGCGGCTTTTGGGATCATATATTCATACACAGGCAGTTTCGATTTTGGAAATATGGCCGAATTGACGAACGCTGCAAAAATGTTGGTGTTTATTTTCACCTTTATCGGGTTCGGCTCAAAGGCCGGCGTTTTTCCTTTTCATGTGTGGCTTCCTCACGCGCACCCCGCGGCGCCCAGCCATATTTCAGCCGTCATGTCCGGAGTTATGATCAAAACCGGAATCTACGGTATATTGCGCATGTATGCCCTGCTTGATTTCCACACGCCGGTATTCGGTGAAATTTTGCTCTTTGCCGGTATGATTTCAGGAGTCCTCGGCGTGGTCTATGCCCTCGGCCAGCACGATATCAAACGCCTGCTGGCTTATCACAGTGTTGAAAATATCGGCATTATTCTAATCGGCTTAGGTATCGGCATGATAGGGGTATCATCAGGCAAACCATTGATGGCCGCCTTTGGTTTTGCAGGCGGAATGCTGCACGTTCTCAACCACGCTATTTTTAAATCACTGTTATTCATGGGAGCGGGTATGGTGGTTCATAAAACCGGCACGCTTACCATCGATATGCTGGGGGGGCTTCTGAAAAAAATGAAAATAACCGGGAGTACATTTTTGATAGGATCTCTGGCTATTTCCGGACTGCCGCCTTTCAATGGATTCGTCAGTGAATTTTTGATTTATTGCGGAGGTTTTGAAGGTACGACGCTGAACAGATTGGTCTTCATATCCATCCTTTTGGCAATTGTCAGCCTTGCTGTTATCGGAGGATTGGCCCTGGCCTGTTTCACCAAAGTTTTTGGAGTGGTTTTTCAGGGCGAAGCGCGCAGCAGCACAGCGGAAAATATCGATGAAAAAGGTTTGACCATGCTGGTTCCGATGCTGATACTGGCCGTAGCCTGTCTTTTCATTGGTGTGTTTCCCAGAGTATTTGTTCTTATGGCGATCAACGGGATATCTGCAATCGGAATAGGGTTTGATCCCGTGCTGCTTGATCCATTTATTCGGCTTACCGGCAATATTACCATGGCCTCGGCAATTTTCTTTGCATTTATCCTGGTTGCTCTGGCTGCCCGCATTCTCCTCTACCGGGGTAAAACTATAACTCAATCCGGCACCTGGGGGTGCGGATTTACGCAGCCAACCGCAAAAATGCAGTACACCGGAACATCTTATGCCGCCTCGATTCTCGCGTTTTTCAGTACAGTGGCACCTCTTCACGAAGACCACGCCAGGATAGAAGGCTGCTTTCCCGGTCAATCCAGTTATCACAGCAAGATCTATGATGTTGCCGAGTTATATATGAATGCCGTTATTGTAGATCCTGTTCTGGCTTTGTTTGCCAGGCTTCGCTGGATTCAGCACGGTGACATACATCTTTATATCGGCTATATTCTGCTGGCTATAATTGTTTTGCTGTTTTTCGTATAGGGCCGCATACATGATATCCGGGGATAGATGGAAGAATAAACTGGTGAAAACTTATGAATGAGACAGATAAGATTGTATCCATTATTTTATGGTTCATCGCGATCCTTCTGGCGCCGTTTTTCGCAGCGGTCATTCTGAAGATCAAGGCCTTTTTCGGAGGAAAAAAGGGGCCGCCGCTCCTGATTCATTATTATACCCTGGTCAAACTTTTTCAAAAAGGTTCTGTATACAGCACCAGCACAACCTTCATATTCAAGCTGAGCCCCGTAGTTTCATTATGTACAGCCGCAATGGCGCTGATGTTTCTGCCCGTCGCCGGTTACCGGCCTGTTTTGTCGTTTCATGGCGATGTTATTTTTATTTTATATCTTCTCGGTCTGGGACGTTTCTTTACCATCGCCGCCGCCATGGATACGGCTTCTCCTTTCGAGGGCATGGGAGCTGCCCGGGAAGCTTACTTCTCCATTATATGTGAAGCGACCTTATTTATGGTTTTGATCCTGTTTTTCATGCTTACCGGTGATTTTAGCCTGGATGCCTATTTATCCGGCAGTGGTCCGCTTGGCCTCTGGAAGACAGCCGGGTCTCCTTTGATGTTTGTAGTTATCGCTTTTTTTATCGTCCTTCTTACCGAAAACTCCCGTGTGCCGGTTGATGACCCGGCAACACATCTGGAGCTGACCATGATCCACGAGGTCATGGTGCTGGATCACAGCGGGCCCGATTTCGGGTTCATCGAACTGGGTGCCTCATGCAAACTCTTTTTCTATTCAGCTATCATCAGTCGTCTCATTGCCCCGTTTAATCCAGGCAATCCGGTTTTAAACTGCTGCCTGTTCATTGCTGCTCTTCTGTCTGTATACGCGGCGGTGGGTGTTACTGAATCGGTCATGGCCCGGTACAAAATGGATAAAGTTCCCAAATTTATACTGACCTCTTTTGTCCTGTCTTTTTTCGCAACAATTATTACTCTGGAGTATTTGAAATGATTCATCCGGTTGATACTGTTCTTTCCCTTGTACTGCTGTCGATTTTG
>JAUPLM010000275.1 GCA_030836965.1 Thermodesulfobacteriota bacterium
AATCATTAAGAATAGAGATCAGGCCATAGCCGCCATGGTAAAGTGAGGATGCGACGAGAAGTACATCTACCAGTTTGATCCACAGGTTTTGCATTCTCATCGTCACCTCGCCCGCATCCTTAGCGACCTGTGGGTTCAGGTGCATGAAGAGGAAATGGGCGGGAATCATGATCAGCAGAAAAGCGCCGGTAATCCGCTGGAGTTTCCAGCTCCAAACGTGATGCGTGTCCCAGATGCGGGCGTATAGCCCATACGACGTTGTCAATGCGGCCGATACGGCTATAAACCAAAAGAATACCGGAGATACGTTCTGATTTCCGGTCAGCATCAGCACGGCCAATATTCCGGCGTATAGTATGGTCAGGCCGGTCACCCATTTCAGAAGCACGTCATCTTTCCGGATTCTGAAGCTCTCGTACAGGATCAGCCGCCCGCCGTTCAAAGCATGAAAAATAACCGGTATGGCCAGAAGCCATTCGAGGAAACCCAACACCGGCAGATGGTATATCTTCATTTTATCCGCATACGCACCGGGTGTTGAAAGATAGGAGAGGGTGAAAATATGAAACCCTATAAAAAATACCAGCAATAAGCCGGATAGCCGGTGCGCCCAGCTGATTACGAACGGCACTCCCATGCTCCGGGTGTACCGGGCGAGCGGAGGTACCATTTCCAGCAATTTAGTCATACTCTTATCGATGCCATTCCCGGAATTATGAATGATCATTAGACGCCTCTTTCCTGTTTTGAGGGTGACTTGATTTTCTTTTGCTTGTTCAGGTAGCCTATGAATTTGTTGACGGCTACGTCAATGTGAGTCCTTACGGCCGCTTCAAGTTTGTCCGGATCAGTATTCTTATTTCTGAAGAGCGCCATGATTCTTTCATGCGTCCTGTATGAATTGCTGAAGTCCTCCCGGTAGTATTGGTAGGAAAGCCGATACCACATGATTTGCATCCGCAGATTTTGCAGAAGATTTATCAGCAACTGGTTTCCGCACGAATTGATGAAAATCTCATGAAAGAGAATGTGCTGCTTCCAGTAATTTTTTGTATCTTCGTTTTCGGCGGCAATTTTCATCCGGGCCAGCGCCCGTTCCATTAATTCGAGGTCACTTGCGCGTATCTTCGAATAGGCCTGTTTGGCGGCCAGCCCTTCGAGCACCGAGCGGACCGGGAAATGTTCTTCAATATCCCGGGGCGAAATGCGTTTGACAAAAGCTCCTTTACGGGGGATGACCTCAACCAGTCCCCTCTTCTCGAGAACCCGGAAGGACTCCCTGATCGGCGTCCGGCTGATGTTGAACTGTTTCTGCAGATCAAGTTCGGTCAATTGGTCACCTTCCTTGAAGATTCCTTCAAGGATGGCCTCGGTCATTGCTTCGGACAGCTTTTCCACCAACCCGGCCGGTCTGAAATCAATGAATTTAAGTTTGGAGGTTGATTTTTGCATTGCCTCAGGCCTCGTACAGTTTCCGGATGGTAATTGCCTCCGGTTTACAGGTTTGAATGCAAAGCTCGCAAAGGATGCATTCATCCAGATTTTTTTCCACCACCGCCGGCGCGTCGCCGTTCTTCTGAAAAATGCTGACGGGGCAGACCCGTACGCATCCCCCGCAGCGGGCGATGCCGACGCAAGTTGTCATGTTCACATCCACTCGGATGAACTCGCTTGCAGAACTCATGGCATATATATTCCTTTCATTTTACGGCTTCGTAAAAAGTCATTCTGTCCGCATCAGGCTGATTCCTTTGCCGTCTGAATTTGACTACCAACGAACTCGTTAATTTTTATTAACCAGTTGGAAGTCATATGCGAACGGATTTGAGGTGTAGTGAACATATTAAGACTTCAAACGCGTTCGTTTAAAACAGGTTGCCGCAAAGCGGCATAAAACAGCTTTTTACGAAGCCGTCATTTTACCCGTCCGACTGATTCTGATAGCCGGATGATCCGGCGTGAACGCTCCACCACGGGATAATCGATAAACTTCCCGTCCAATTGCAACGCACCGATGCCTTCAGCTTCGCTTTTTTCAAAGGCCTCCACCACACGGCTTGCATATGAAATCTCCTCCGGGGTCGGTGAAAAAATTTCATTGCAGGGCGCAATCTGGCTGGGATGAATGCAAAGCTTTCCCTGGAAACCGAGCGCCTTGGCCCGACCGGCATCAGTCCTGAGGGCATCCAGATCCTTCAGGTCGATCATAAAAGGGGTATCGACAGGCGGCTCTTTTCCGGCGGCCCGGCACGCCACGGCTATCCGTGAACGGGGATAGTTCAACTCCGCCCCGTCACGGGTTATGTTGATTCCCATATCCAGGCTGTAATCGGCGGCGCCAAAAGCGGCCATAAATTCTCGGGCAGGTGTAATCGCTTCGGAAAAAATCCGGAAAACATTCTGAACCCCCCGTGCCGACTCGATCAGCGCTATCACGCTAAACGACCCCGGAGGAATGCCGCGGTCCTTCTCACATGTCAAAAGTCGTTCGTGTATTTCACGGATATGATCGCCTGATTCCACTTTGGGGAGCATAATTCCTGTAAGCGATGCGGCCGGAACAAATTCAAGATCCTTCCGGTTGTGACCGCTGCCTATCGCATTGACACGCACGATCAGTTTTCCCCGGACATTTTCCAAAACTTTTTTCCGGGCTATTTCCCGTGCCTCGCTTTTAAGCGCATGGGCCACGGCGTCTTCAAGGTCGATGATGACCGCATCGGCGCCTGCGCTCAACGCCTTATCGATACGGTCAGGGCGTGTGGCAGGCACAAAAAGCGCTGTTCGTAACATACCGATCGTTTTCATGAATTATCCTTATAAATATCTTTTGGCAATATCGGCGATGTCTGAAAAAGATTCGGCCACATGGATTCCGGCTTTTCGGAACATCTCGATTTTGCTCCTGGTGCTTCCACGGTTCCCCTCGACAATCGTCGCGGCATGCCCGAAACGGACTCCCGGCATGTTGTCTACAAACCGGCCTGCAATAAATCCTATTATCGGAATAGAGAACTTCTGCGCCATTACAAGTTCCGAGAGTTTTTCTTCGACCACGCCTCCGGGTTCGCTGAAAAGGACGACTACTTTGGTTTCCGGGTCGCGATCGAAAAGCGGGATCAGGTCAAGAAAATTGGAGCCCACTACAGGATCTCCTCCGATCCCGATGCACGTGCTCTGTCCTATTCCGCGGGTGGTCAGGAGGTTGGCGATTTCAGTGGTCATGCCGCCGCTGCGTGAGGCAATCCCGACTGGTCCAGGCATGTAAGCTTTGCGCACATCGGCAGCCGGCCCGCCGGCCATCCCCAGCCTGACCTTTCCAGGGGATATAAGCCCCAGCGTGTTGGGTCCGATAACTCTCGCGTTTCTGGCTTTGGCTGCTTCCAGGAATTCAATGGTATCTTTCCGCGGCACCCGTTCGGATACCACAACGGCCAGAGTAATGCCGTTTTCCAGTGATTCCAGCACAGCGCCTTTGACCAGGGCAGGCGGAACTGATATTACCGCTGCCTCTGCCGGATGCTCCCGTAACGCCTGCCGGACAGTGTCGTAAACCGGAATGCCGTGAACACGCTGCCCTCCTTTACCCGGGGTAATGCCCGCGACGACCCTGGTTCCGTAATCAATCATGTCTTTGGTGAAGGATGTTGCTTCTCTTCCGGTTATGCCCTGCACAATAACCCTGGTATTTTCATCGGCTAAGATAGCCACGCGCTTACCTCCTCTTTATTGTCTATATACATTTTCCTGATGTACAATGACTATCAATCTGAATTTTTTGTGGCGATCCTGGCGGCTTCATCAATTGAAACCGTCCGCCCCTGGATGGGGATTCCGTATTTCGACAATATTTTGAATCCCTCCTCCTCCCATGCTCCGGGGATTCGGAATACCGCGACCGTCCGGGCCGGGTTTTTGCCGGACTCGAGGATGCCTTTGACGATGCCTCTGGCTACGAGATCAACCCGGGTGTTGCTGACCACATTCATGATGACGGCGATTTTATTCACTCCGGGTTTGGAAAGAATCAGTTTCGTCAGTTCCTTGACTTTCAGCACGGATGGATTGCCGCCGATTTCACAATAATTGGCCGGACGCCCGCCGTGGGCGCGGATGGCATCAAAAGCAGTAAGTGAAGCTCCTCCGCCGCCGATGATAAGACCAAGGTTGCCGTCAAACTCAATCATACGGCCGGCTACCCCGCGGTGGTCCAAATCGTTGATTTCGGATGCCTTGCGTTCAAAATCCGACATGCGTTTCTCCCCTTCCACGCGACCGGTATCCTTTTCCATGGAAGCAATGTCGGCATGCCGGAAAACCGCATCATCATCGATCTCCATGTGGCAATCCAGGGCAACGAGCTGTCCGTCATCCATCAATCCGAGCGGGTTGATTTCAACTACTGTAGCATCATAGTCCAGAAAAACATCCGCCAGCTTCGACAGCAGGGGAGAAAGCCCGAGAAGAAGTTTTCCGGAAATTCCCGTTTCGGCGACTATCTCCCTGGCTCGGTGGAGAGGCAGTCGTGAGGCAACCGTGAAATGCTCTTTGCATACCAATTCGGGCTGCTTCTGCGCCAACTCCTCTATGTCAATACCCCCTGCCGGAGAAAAAATAGCCAGCGGTGCCTTTGCCACCGTATCGTATGTGACCCCCATGAAGAACTCCTGCTTTACGGCTTTTTTCTCTTCCATGTAGACGGATTTGGGAATATATCCGCGCAGGTTGCTCTGCAGCAAATGGGAGATCTTCTGCCGCGCATCTTCGGTATCAGAGGCTTCAAGAATGCCTCCAGCTTTTCCGCGGCCGCCAATGGGGATTTGGGCTTTGAGCATGACCGGTTTATCGATCTTAAGGATTTCGCCAAGTGCCACCAACCTTCCGGCCGGCAAAGGAATCCGGTACTTTTCCAGTATTCGTTTAGATTCGTATTCCAGCAACCTCATTTAATTCTCCTGTATCTCTTTATTGTTTGGTCCCGCCGATAGTCCTCAGAGATTTCATCGGGTGAAAATGGTTGAAACATCCGGAATTTTATCCAATGAAAGCGCCCGTTCACAGAGAGTCTCCGCCCAGTCATCATCGATCAGCCCCCGGGTGAGCGATTTGAACTTCCCTACCACCTCGGATTCGCTAAGAGGGTTTTCGGGATCGCCTTTGGGGTAGGTGACGGATTCTATAAGGCGCTCACCTGAGCTCTTGACAATTTCAACCCGCGCCGGCCATTTCCGGGGATACATGGCGCTCAGTTCCGGATCCGATTGAATCCGGATCTTTTGCATCATCCGGGCTATATCGGGGTTCCGAACCCTTTCTATTGAAAAAGCAGTCAAATCGGCATGCCCGAACATCAGCGCAGAGGCGATGCAAAACGGCAGGTTGAATTTGGCCAGATAGGGAGTAGTCGGTTCGATATTACCCAGAAGATCCAGAGATCCCTGGTAGACCGAGACGTTTACGCTTTTCACCTCTTCAGGGGTGAGCGAAGACCCCCCGGTGGCCTGCAATACCGCATCAATAGCAGAGTGAGTATGTCCGCACGAAGCGTGGTATTTGATGGAATTGCGTTCGAAATAATACTCCTTTCCTAAATCAGCCAGACATCTGGCGCTGTCAAAGTCACTGGAGGTGGCTTTGAAAAATCCCTTCTCTCCCTCCAGTATCCTGCTTGCGCCGGTAAATCCTTTCCGGGCTAAAAGCGCCGAAAGAAGTCCGTTCAGAGCGGCTTTTCCCGGGTGCAACTGTTTGCTCATGGCGTTGTTGGTTAAAAACTCCCACAGGCCGCCGGCCTGCGTACCCGCAGATCCGTACGCGGAAATGGTCTGCTCTTCATCCAGTTTGAGCAGCCTTGCTGCTCCTGCGGCAGCTCCGAATGTTCCGCATGTAGCCGTCGTATGCCAGAACCGGTAATGACTCGGGCCTGCGCCGATCGCGATGCGGATAGCCGCCTCGTAGCCTACGGCGATTGCAAGCAGTAAGTCGGTGCCGCTTGCATTTTCACGCTCGGCCAATGCGAATATCGCGGAGATGATCGGGGCCGCAGGATGTAAAATAGATTCACGGTGCAAATCATCCATTTCCACCATGTGGGAGGAAGCGCCGTTTGCCAGCGCCGCCATAAGGCAGTTGCCGCGGGATTGACCGGCGATGATCGTCGACTCCGGAATGCCTCCCAGATCACGTATGACGTCTATAATGATCTGAACCGGTTTTTCTTCTTTTCCGGCTATCGCCGATCCGAGCCAGTCCAAAAAGTAGATCTTTAACTTGCGAACCTGTGATTCCGACAGATCACTGTATGTCAATCGCGACAGGAATGCGCCAAGCTTTCCTGAAAGTGTGGGTTCAGACACCACAAAACCTCCTGCGTCAAATGTGTTGTTTTCACGGGCTGTCAACCCTCGATTCCATATGCCGTCAACCGGCGGAACCGGATCGGATCAATTATGATATTGTCGACAATATACAATCGAAAATCATTAATCAAGAAAAATCTTCATCAGGTATTACCGGCGCAATAAACAACAATGCGGAATGTTCATATAGTTTGCTTTTCCGACAACCCAATGCCGGCGCATCTTATGCGCCAGCGGTTTAAATTCATTGACAACAAAGGAGTAATATGGTCTTTTTGAACTGTATTTTTCAGAAGGATCATCAAAATAACTGTAAATTCTTTTTGATGCGGCCCTTTTTAAAATATGCTTTTTAGAAACCGACACATTAACCGGATGTTTAAGTAAAACTTTCTGCGTGTAAGAGAACTTGTCTATGAATGTTGAAGCGTTCGATCACATAGTCCTGACAGTTAGAAACATCGATGCCACTTGCGCATTCTATGCCAGGGCGCTCGGTATGCGCGTTACAACCTTTGGCGGCGGAAGAAAGGCGCTTTCTTTCGGGGCGCAGAAGATCAATCTGCATCAGTACGGGCAGGAATTGGTTCCAAAAGCGAAAGAACCGACTCCAGGGTCCGCAGACCTGTGTTTCATCACCGGGGTGCCTGTTTCGAAGGTAATCGAACATCTAAATGAAAACGGCATTGAGATACTGGAAGGTCCTGTTCAGCGAACAGGAGCGGTTGGCCCGATCATGTCAGTGTATTTCCGGGATATAGATGGAAATTTGATTGAGATATCAAACTATGAAAGCGCATAACACGGCGTCCGGCTGAGCCTGATCGTTGCGCGTATATGAGGTGGGGGGAGTAATGGAAATTAATCTGAAAAATAAAGTAGCCGTTATTACCGGAGCAAGCAGAGGCATCGGCAAGGCGATCGCCAACCGGCTTGGCGCTGAGGGCATGCGTCTCGTATTGGCCGCCAGAACCGTGGAACAGCTAAAAGAGATCGCGCGAACCTGCGCGACAGAGTCACATGTTTTTCCTGCCGATCTGCGGCTGGAAGAGTCACCGCGAAAACTCATCGCTTTCGCAATTGAAAAATTCGGCGGGATTGACTTGCTTGTGAATAATGCCGGAGCGACTAAGCGTGGCGACTTTCTTCTCCTGTCCGAAGCTGATTGGCACGACGGCTTTGCGTTGAAATTTTTCAGCACGGTGCGTTGTTCACGCGCCGCCTGGCCGTTTCTAATGAAATCGAAAGGCGCAATTGTGAATATTGTCGGCATCGGCGGACGCACCGGAAATGCGGAATTTGCAATCGGCGGAGCGGTTAACGCAGCGATACTTAATCTGACCAAGGTTTTGGCTGACCGCGGCGTTATTGACGGCGTTAGAGTGAATGCCATCAATCCGGGTCCGATTACAACCGAACGTCTTCAGACAAGGATCAATACAATAGCCGCCGAACGTAATATTGCCATGGAGCAGGCAGCAGTGGAAATGGCAAAAAAACTTGGTGTTGCGCGATTCGGCGACCCATCTGAAATTGCATCAGCAGTAGTTTTTCTGGCATCCTCTTTGTCAAGTTATTGCCAGGGATCCATTCTGGATGTCGATGGGGGACAAACCAGGACGCTTTAGCCGCGGAGAAAAGAGCAACAGGTCCATCGGCAGGATTGCCAAAATCGGCATGCAAATGGTTGTTTCAAAGATGTCAGGCAAGTGGAAGGTAAGTCAGAATCACCCAAAAGAGAATCAATCCGGTATCATTTAATATAATAAAGAGGAGTTGAAATTATGCTTCAGGCGCAAGATGTCAAAATAAAAAAAATCCTGTATGCTACCGATTTGTCGGACAACGCACGTTATGTGTTTGCCTATGCGGTAAGTCTTGCCGTTAAATATTCCGCAACGATAACAATACTGCATGTGGTGCACGAAATTCCCGCATTTACGGATAGCAGCGTGGCCAGCTATATAGATGCCGAGGTATGGGAGCAGATAAAGAAGCGCCATCTGGAGGATGCCCGGCAGGTTCTTATCGGTAAAAGGAAAGAGCATTTGGCGATCAGGGAAGTACTGGAGCAGTTTGCTGAAAAAGCGCGGAGCGCTGACGATGCATCTAAATTTAATTTCGACGAAGTTTTGGTAGAAATCGGAAATCCGGTTGAGGTTATACTTGAAGTGGCGGAAAACAGGAATTGCGATATTATCGTAATGGGTAAAACCGGGCAGGGCTTGATAGAGGCCGCTTTAATGGGCAGCACAGCCGCGCGCGTTGTTCGCAGGTCTAAAAAGCCGGTACTGGTTATCAGAAACCCCGATTGATCCGAAACAACGGGAGCAATCCTGGATGCCTGCGGACGACCCTCCCCGGGCGGACCGCGGTTTGCTGCGGGGAATCTTCAAAAGCACTATAATTTACAGACCGGATTTAAAAAAATCTTCTGTTTCAGTGATTGCTCCCGGTTTATGTGTCGATCGAGTCGGAACCGTTCCTTCCTTGTAGCATTCGAGAATCGTTTTTTTGGATTCAGGAATAGCAAGAAGGCCGGTTGCCGCGTCGATTTCGGCAAATTCAATTCCTTCTTCCGGCGCGGGAAAATCCCTGATCGGTTTATCCGCAAGGGCGCGCTGCATGAAAGAAAGCCAGATCGGGCTTGCCGCCATTGCTCCGGTTTCAGACCTACCAAGAGAAGTCAATTCATCGGAACCGACCCACACCCCTGTAATATATTCAGGTGTATATCCTATAAACCATGCATCATACATATCATTGGTTGTGCCTGTTTTTCCGACAGCCGGTCTGTTCAGAGCGAGAATGCGCTGACCTGTTCCGTATTTAACTACGCTTTCAAGAAGGCTGGTCATTATAAAAGCGGTGCTTTTTTCTATTACCTGTTCAGCTGAAGGCTTTGCTTCTTCAAGAACTTTTCCGTCCCGGTCAACAATTTTTCTTATAAATACCGGCTGAACGAGATTACCCTGGTTTGCAAAAACCGAGTAAGCCCCAACAAGTTCTATAAGAGAGACACCTGAAGAACCGAGGGCTATTGAAAGATCCCTGCTTAGTTCGGATGTGATGCCGAGCTTTCTTGCGTAATTTATAGCATAATCGACACCTATATCTTTTAATATCTTGACGGTTACTATGTTGCGCGAATGCGCAAGCGCATCACGAAGAAGGGTGGGGCCGTAAAAAGTCTCCTTGTAGTTTTTAGGCTTCCAGACAAGATTTGTATCGGAATTCTCAAAAACAATCGGCGAATCGATGATAACGCTTGACGCGGTATATCCATTATCGATGGCAGCGGCATATATTACGGGCTTGAAAGCGGACCCGGGCTGCCTTTTTGCCTGTACGGCCCTGTTGAACTGATTTTTCGTAAAATCATATCCACCTACCATCGCTTTTACGTGGCCGGTACCCGTTTCCATGCATAACAAAGCCGATTCGGCTTTCGGCTCCTGGTCAAGTGAGAGGTTCCAGAACTCCTTGTGTTTTACTCCTTTGACTCTGATTTTTTGCTTTGCTTTGACCAGTATCAAATCGCCGGTTTTAAATATTTCTCCGGGATTCCGGATTGTCTGTTCATAATATTCGGAATCGGGATCAGGTTTTCTGGCCCATTTCATATCTTCAAAATTTATTACACCAAAGATGTTTCCGATACGTACAATGACATTATTGTTTTTTTTGTCCAGGGATGTGACTATGCCTTTAATTGAGACGCCTTCTTCAAGGGGCGTTTCATCTGTCTGTTTTGTAAGTTCATTCGAAACAGACTCAATTTCATCGGGAGCAAGATGCTTAAGCGGCCCTCTGTAACCCTGCCGTCTGTCGAGTTCATACAATCCTTTTTTCAATGCCTCATGCGCGGCTATCTGCATATCATAATTTGCGGTGGTATAAATACTGATTCCGCTGTTATACAACAGATCCGCCCCGTACTTTTTCTCTACATAACGCCTGACATGTTCGGAGAAGTGGGGAGCAATGTCCTGAAACAGGTTTTGCTTTGTCTTTATTTCTATTTTTGTGTTTAATGCTTCCCCGTACTGGTCTTTTGTGATGTATCCTTCTTCAAGCATCCTGTTTAAAACATATATCTGCCGCTGCCTTGATTTTTCCTTATCCTTATGAGGGGAATACCTGCTTGGGGCCTGAGGCAGTCCGGCAAGAATGGCGCATTCCGCCAGGTTCAGATCTCCCACATGTTTACCGAAATATTTCTGTGCGGCAGCTTCAACGCCGTAAGTTCCGTGGCCGAGGTAAATCTGGTTCAGATAGAGAAATAATATTTCATCCTTTGAAAATGTTTTGTCTATTTTGTATGCAAGGATAGCTTCAGTTATTTTTCTTTTATAACTTTTTTCAGGGGTCAGTAAAAAAGATTTGGTTACCTGCTGGGTGATTGTGCTGCCGCCCTGAACAATTGACCTGGCTTCGACGTTTTTTAAAAAAGCTCTGATGATGCTTTGAATATCTATCCCCTTATGCTTATAAAACCTTGAATCTTCAGCAGATATGAAGGCATCTTTAAGCATCGGGGGAATTTTGGCTAAAGGAATAACTATTCTGTATTCCTTGAAGAATTCTGCTATTTTTTTATTATCATCCGAATATACGGTTGTGACAACAGGCGGGTTATAATCGGCCAGGGTCGATATTTTAGGCATATCAGCAGTCATATGAAGATATATGCCTGATATTATAAGAAACAAAGCCAGCGTAAAGATAAGGGTTGCCCAGATCGACCATTTTGATACAGGCCGTTTGGTTTTGCTCCGTTCTCTCAAAATCTTTGAAACTTTTCTTTTCTTATACATAACAATCTTTTTTTATCTATATAGTATAATGACAAAAAAATTTGACTGGTTTAAAATATTTGAAGAGAAAATCAAACAAATAAACCAGTCTATTATCAGCAACATATTTTTATAGCTTATTTATCAGACAAATTACCTTTAAGCAAGTTTATCATTTCAGACGGCTTCTTAAAAAGTCAAAATTCAGACGGCAAAGTAAAAAGCTCATTATGCAAGGCGCGCGAGTCTTGAGGAGTGAAGCGTACATATTGGTACGCTGCAATGACGAAAGATGAAGCGCAACACAGCAGAATGACTTTTTACGAAGCTGTCCAAAAAAGAATTTGACTTAAATGTATATAGTGTATAATTCTAAATACTTTACATAAAAGGCATGGGGAATGATAAATCTTAATTTCAATAAAATAAACGGTCTTGTTCCGGCAATCGTCCAGGATTATGAAACAGGCGAAGTATTGATGCTTGCTTTTATGAACCAGGAATCATGGGAGGCAACCCTTTCAACGGGAAGGGCGACATATTTCAGCAGGAGCCGGCAGAAACTTTGGATTAAAGGCGAAACTTCCGGTAATTTTCAGATTATAAAAGAGATACTGGTTGACTGTGATGAAGATACTGTTTTGTTAAAAGTTGAACAAAGAGGCGGGGCTGCCTGCCATACCGGTTACAGAAGCTGTTTTTACAGAAAAATTGAAAACGGGTCTCTAACAAATGTCGGAAAACTGATATTTGATGGCTCCGTAAAAAGTTGAAATTATGACGGCAAAGTTAAAAGCTCAGTATGCAAGGCGAGCAAATCTTGAGGAATGAAGCGTACATAGAAGTACGCTGCAATGATGAAAGATGAAGCGCAACACAGCAGAATGACTTTTAACGAAGCCGTTAAAACCCTATGGAACGTATTCTCTCGATTACCTCTTTCATTCTTTCTCTGCCAACCGTAAGCGCCATACGGATATAA